>CALALK010000150.1 GCA_937923125.1 uncultured Carnobacterium sp. | reverse complement strand
ACCGTTGTAGCTTAATGGTTTTGTGCTTGATACATATCCGTCAGCTACGCGGAAATCTGGAGCAGAGAAGACTTCTTCTGTTGGCATGTTTGCGATGAAGTGTTCTCCTTGAGCATTGATACTTCCAGCACTTTCCCAAACATGGTTTTTAGGCATTCCAAGAGTTAAGTCTGTTCCTGGTGCAGTGTAGTGTAATTTTACGAATTGTTCTTTGTTTAAAATAGCTGCTTTAGCATCTAATTTTTCTTCGTGTTCTTTCCATGCTGCCACTGGATCATCCGCATAAACACGGCAAGTTTTGAAGATTTGATCCCATAATAAATCTACTGCTTCTTCGTCAGTTGCTGCATTAGGGAATACTTTCTTCGCCCATTCTTTACCAGCAGCTGCTGCTACTGTCCAGCTCACTTTGTTGGCTTGTGTTGCTGTACGTAATGGTTTTAATGCAAGACTTAATGCCTTTGTAGATTTTTGTAGACGCTCTGCTGAAACACCAGCAAATGCATCTGGATCAGCTGAACGAACGTTTAAGCGGCTTGCTTTCTTTTCTAATAAGTAGTTCATTTCTGCTACACGGTATTCTGGAACGTTTGTGATACGGTCCTCTGCAGCATGTAATAAGCGTTCACGGCCTACGAAATCGTCAGCCCATGATACGATTACTTCGCTTGCTCCGTGTGCATAAGCTTCTTTCACTAATAAACGCGCTAAAGGTGCTTGGTCTACGTCAATCACAATGTTAACTGTGTGACCTGGTTGCACGTTAATCCCTGTTGAGATTAATAATTTAGCGTATTTTTCTAAGTTTTTATCGAAATCTTTTAATACCATATTGACACTCCTTTTAAAATAACTATCTTCATCCTATCATATTTCTAGCTGAAATTCTTATAAAACACTTCATCTAAGTACAATCCATGGGCAGGTGCTGTAGACCCAGCTGCATTTCGGTCCATCGCTTCCAAAATTTGCTTCATCTCTTCCACTTCACGTAAGCCGTCTCCAATTTGAAGCGCCGTTCCAACGAGGATTCGAACCATATTGTAAAGGAACCCTTTGCCTTCGAACGTGAAAATCAATTCATCGCCGTGGCGTTCCACTTCTGCTTTCGTGACCACTCGTACCTTAGAGTCTTTATCGCTTTTAGTCGAGCAAAAACTTGTGAAATCATGCTCTCCAATCACCGCTTCAAACGCCTTGTTGATGCGTTCTACATCTGTTTTAAATGGGTGATGCAGTTCATATTGACGACGGAATGGGCTCTGAACAGCAGCAGTCGTTACTTTATAAATATATCGTTTCCCAGTCACACTATAGCGCGCGTGGAAGTCATCCGACACCGCCTCTGCCGAAACAATCCGAATCGACGTCGGCAATAAACTGTTCATCGCACGAACGAGAGACGCTGCTTCAATCGTTTTTGGATAGTCGATATGAACCACTTGACCGTTGGCATGCACTCCAGAATCTGTACGGCCAGAGCCACTGACAGGAATGTATTGACCCTTTGTCATCTTCTTCAGCGCTTTATTCAGTTCTGCTTGAATGCTATTCCCATTCTCTTGCACTTGAAATCCAACATACGGCGTTCCATCATATTGAATAACGAGTTTATATCGCTGCATCCTTTTCCCTTCTTTCAAAAAAGAGCTTGACAAGTCAAGCTCCTTATTTTTTTATGCTTTTAATACAAATAATAAAATGGTTACAGCCACAAGGGATAATCCCGCAATGGCGTCACGCATTTCATAGTTCAGAACACGGTACTTACTACGTCCGTCTCCTCCTTGGTATCCACGTGCTTCCATGGCTGTTGCCAAATCTTCCGCACGGTTTAATGAGCTGACAAATAGCGGAATTAAGATTGGGATAATCGCCTTCATTTGTTCGAAGAGATTTCCTTCTCCAAAATCAACCCCACGAGCTCGTTGCGCGTTCATAATTTTTTGTGCTTCGTCCATTAATGTTGGAACGAAACGCAGTGCAATGGATAACATCAATGCTACTTCATGCACTGGGAATTTCACAACGGCTAACGGCCTCATCACCGCTTCAATCGCATCCGTTAATTGTAATGGTGCGGTTGTTAATGTTAATAGCGTTGAGAACGAGATAATTAAAACGAATCGTAAGAAGATGAAGATTGCATTTATAATCCCTTCAGACGTTACTTGAATGAATCCCCATTGGAAGTAGACGTCTCCACCACTTGTAAATAAAATTTGGAGTGCAACTGTAAATAGAATCACCCAAATTAATGGCTTAATCCCTTTCCAGAAGAATCCTAATGGAATCTTCGATAAGAGCAACGCAATCAATGTATAGCCGATTAATAAGCCATATGTTACCCAGTTATTCGCTAAGAAGATGACTAACACGAATGCAAAAGTTCCAATTAGTTTCGTTCTTGGATCGAGTTTATGAATCCATGAATCTCCTTGTAAATAACGACCTAAAATTAATTTATCGAGCACTTGTGTCACCTCCGTTTTTCGAATGTGAGACAAGTAAGTCCGCTAAGGCTTCTAGGTTCATCGGACGAGCATCTGTTTGGAATCCTTTCGCCT
>CALALK010000149.1 GCA_937923125.1 uncultured Carnobacterium sp. | reverse complement strand
TCCTTACTATTCACCTCATAGGTTTCCCATCGATTGATTTTCCAAATTTTTCCTTGATTTTCTGGAAGGTAATACCATGCGTAAATGACGGTCATTATTACAAATAGAAGTACTATTGGAATGACATAAAATAGCGTCAACTTGGACTCGTAGAGCTTTAACGCGCTGAAGGGTGTTTTATCATCGGTAACCATCAGTAGGAAGATAAAGGTAAAGGTGAGTAAGACGGTCCAAACCACAAAGGCCACTAGAATATAAGTGAAAGACTTAAAGCGATTGATGAGAGGTGTAAAAATCCCAAAGAGAGCACTGACGATATTTATCACTGTCGCGCTCAAGAATAGGACATTAATTATTCCTATTGGGTCATTATACCCTGCAACAAAATATAGAAACGCAGTAAATGGAAGCATAAGCCAAGGGAAGAATTTAATGTACCCTAGACTCACTTCATTCGTGATTAATGGACCATGGTACCGGTAGACCGTTTGATTGCTTCTTTCTTTTTTTGATTTCTTTTGTTTTCCAGAACCAGGAGCTGTCTCTGGAGATTCTTTCTTCTTCAGCAAAAACTTTAGCATTCTTTTTCCTTTCAATAGTTAGGATAAATGTATTTCTACTATACCACAAAGCGAGTGAAGCAGATAGATTTGGTCTGCTTTAGAATGATAGCAAAAAAAGCAACAACTCTCTTCTTAAATCCGTTGCTTCTTTTATTTAATAGATGAAAAATTTATCCTAAATGGAAATTTTCTCGAAATTCAGGATTGTCTTCCCATTCTTCTTTAGAAAAGTCACCGGTTAAAGTATGTTCTTCTGAAAATACGAGAACACGTTGGATGACCTCTTGAATTTGTTCATAATGGTGTGAGGAAATAATCATCGTTTTTCCTGCTGCTTTTAACTCTTGTAGTAATTCTACAATGAGGCGTTGGTATTTTGGTGAGAGGCCGTTAAATGGCTCATCAAACAACAATACGCTTGGATTCATCGTAAGCACACTAGCAATCGCCACGAGTTTCTTTTCACCGCCTGAAAGGTGATAGGGAATGCGATCTCTTAGGTGTTCGATTTCTAAGAGTGCCAGTGTATCATTCACTCGTTTTTCGATTTCTTCTTTGGGTAATCCGAGTTGACGCGGACCAAAGGCAAGTTCTTCAGAAACGGTCGTATTGAATAATTGAATATCGCTGTTTTGAAAAATCAAGCCGACTTGTTGGTATAAGTGCCCCGCATTACTTGGCTCTTTTAAGAAGTCCGCATCCACCGTCCAATCGTTAAATTGGTATTGTCCAGAAGAGAGCGGCAGTAGGCCTACTAAAATTTTAAATAGTGTAGATTTCCCGGCTCCATTCGGCCCCATCAAAGCAACGGTTTCGCCTTTCTCGATATGAAAGTTAATGTCGTGGATTCCGATATCTTCGCTGTAGTGATAATTTCCATCGTGAATTGTAATCATAAGCGTTCCTTTCTAGCGTAGCACAGTTGTTACAGCAACCAGCACGATTAATTCGAGTAATAATAAGACGTCCTCTTTCTTCCAGCAAAAAGGGGATTTATGTTTGACATCCATTCCATAGCCTCGAAGCGTCATGGCCTCGTAGACTTCTTTCGTATGGTTTTTCGATGATAAATACAAGAGTCCAAGAATCGATCCAAATAACCCGAGATTCACCTTTTGGCCGATGGTTCGCAGTTGAACACATTCAATTTGTTGCTGTAGGTGTTTCCCGAGGATATACGTGTATTTCATCGCGAGTTCAATGGTTTGAATCATCATTTTTGGAAAATGCAACTGGCGAAGCGCCTCAACGAGTTGGACACTTGTCGTTGTTGCTAAGAAGAGCGACAAGTTTAGAACCAGAATTCCTGTACGACCAAGGAAGATGCCACTATTTTGGAAGCCTCTTAGAAGAATACTTGGTAAGAGGACAATCGCTGTAAAAATAAGAACTCGCGTGAGAACTTTCCAAAGACGGAGGAGTGCTTCACCAGGGAGTAATGCGATATGCGCTAATAGGAAAATCGCCAAAATCCATAGTTGGATGGTGGAATGGCTGAGTGTAATCAGAATCGCTAAGCACACAAAGTAAACGAGCCGCATCCAAGATGAAGATTTCGCCTTCAATGCGGGTTCCGTTTGTTTCATTTTGCCAAGTAGACGGCGTAATGAGTTGATATTCATTTGTAAATATTGATGACTTTTCGAAGAGGCAGCAAGTGCTTCGTCGGTTTGTAGCCAGTCAGGTAGTTTACGCATGAGATGCTTTTGCTCCATTCATTGTTCGAATCATTTTTCCTAAAATATAGAAGATTAATAGTGCAGTAATGGCTGATAAAATATAACCGACTGCGATGTTTGTTCCTGGGATGGTATAGTCGCTGAAAAGGGCTTCGAATGAAAAACCGTTCTCAATACCGGCTGGGACATTGTTCATCATTTCAGCAAGTTCGTCGGCCGACCATTCCCCAAAGGCTGTACCTTCTGCTAATAATCCTAATGGGCTTAATACGACCAAGGCGATTAAGACATAGCGTATTTTCTTTACGAAAGAAGTCGTATTCACAGAAGTTGGTGTGTAGAGTTCTTGTGGAGCCACTTGTTTCACGAAACGATAAATCACATAAGTGAAGAAGACTTCAACAGCACCGGCAATCGTTAAGTGAGTCACCATCATGGCAGGAATTGTAACTGCTAATCCATAAGGGTTATACAGTGGTTCGCCTCCTTGAGTGGCAATAATTGGTTGGATTCCAAGTTCAATGGCGGTTAAGAAAGCAGCCACATTGATACCCACGTATGATCCAACGAGAACTCCGGCTGTTTCATGATTTTGTTTACGGAAGAAATGATAAACAGCATATCCAACAAAAGGCATGGCAATCGCCATATTGAAGATATTTGCGCCAAGAGCGATGATGCCTCCGTCTCCAAATAGAAGTGCCTGTAAGAAGAGGGCAACGCTAAGTGCCAGACTTGCGGCATACGGTCCGATTAAGATTGAAAGTAACACGCCACCTACAGCGTGAGCAGTGGTACCCCCAGGGATGGGCACATTAAACATCATTAATAAGAAAGAAAGAGAAGCCGCAATCCCAAGCATTGGTGCTAGTTCTTTGTTTTCCTTTAATTGTGCTTTTACTTTTGTAATGGATAGACCTACAACAGGCGCAGCAGCAACTGCTAAAACAGCACATGATGCGGGGCTTAAGTAATTATCTGGTATATGCATAACAAATTCTCCATTCATATTTTTCTAAGTTGTTAACAGAATATCACAACTAAAAAAATGAAGTCGTTGCAAAATAAGTTTAACAAATGTTACTAATAGATGTTGAGTCACTTTCTTAGAATTCCTATGGTGAGAGTCGTATACTATAGATAGAATTGTTAAGGAGGATTTGCAAATGGAATTTATTAAAGAAGAAAAAGCGTTTAGACATTATAATGCAGCTGGAGAAATGGATGCTGAAATCACATATATCCCTAAAGGAGAAGGAGTGATTGATGCGAACCATACATTTGTGGATCCAAGCCTACGCGGACAAGGAGTAGCGCGCCAATTAGTAGACAAGTTAGCAGACTTTGCTAGAGATGAAAATTTAAAGATTCATGCAACATGTCCTTATATCGTTTCTTTATTCGAAAAAAGTACTGAATACGACGATATAA
>CALALK010000148.1 GCA_937923125.1 uncultured Carnobacterium sp. | reverse complement strand
CAATCGCGGCTAATTCTACCATTTCTTCTGGAAACTCTCCTAAAAGGGCATGAGCAAGCTTAAATGCAACCCCAGCACCCGATAAGTCTCCACATGGGTAGTTTGCCTCTGGATGACGAGGATGGATAACGGCATAGGCTTCTGGAATTTCACTTGGAATCTCATGGTGGTCCGTTAAAATGACATCACACCCATTTTCCATCGCATAACGAATCGGTTCAAGCGAAGCAATTCCGCAGTCAACCGTAATAATGAGTGTATGACCTTCTTCGATTGCACGTTGGAACGCTGGAATATTGGGACCATAGCCATCTGTAAAGCGATTCGGTAAATAGTACGATACTTGAGCTCCTAGCATTTCAAGCGTTTCGTAGAGAATCGTTGTACTCGTAATCCCGTCTGCATCATAGTCGCCATAAATATGAATGAATTCACCATTTTCAATGGCTTCTTGAATACGTGCTACCGCTTTATCCATATCATGTAACAAGAAAGGATCATGGATTAGATGTGGTGTTGGCGAAAGAAACTCTTGTAGTTCTTCGGTTGTTTGAATCCCACGTTCTACACATAAGCGAACGAGATTTTCGGATACACCACTTTCACTTGAAAGAGATGTTACGAGTTCTTCATCCACATTCTCTTTTAACTTCCATGCATAATTTGCAAAACTCATCGTACACCTCCTCTACTTTTTATTGAAAATACTCCCTAATAGTTTGTCTCCTATTTTCGGGAATAAAACATTTAATTTACTCGCAAAGTTCATCGCTTTTGGCAAATTCACTTCACGTTTTTCTCTTTCAATTCCTTTAACCACTTCTTTTGCTACCTTCACTGGATCTAGTACGACAGAGCCTAATTGCTCTAAGTATTTTCCAGTTGGCTCCGCTTTATCGAAGAAGTCTGTCGCAATCGGTCCAGGATTCACAGTCATCACATGGATGCCATAAGGTTTTAATTCTAAACGCAATGCATTCGAATATCCTAACACTCCAAATTTAGTTGCTGAGTACACGGACGATTTAGCCGTCGCTGATTTTGCAGCTTGGGACGCAACATTCACAATCACTCCGCTTTTTGCTTCGATAAAACGAGGAACAAAATGTTGTGTGATTTTAATTAATGCATTCAAATTCAACTGAAGCATTTGATTAATCTCAAGTTCACTTAAATCTTTAGCTAATTTAAAGTATCCTAGGCCTGCATTGTTAATCACCATCGTAATTTTGTATGATTCATCTAGTGTAGCTAGCAACTCGTTAACAGACGCATCCTGTGTTAAATCACACGAATAGATATCAACCGGTTTAGAAGTGAACGATTTGCACTCTGCTGCTACCTGCTCTAGCTTTGATTCATTACGAGCCACTAGAATTAACTGTACATCTCTTCTGGCTAATTCAAGCGCAATTTGTGCACCTAGTCCACCACTAGCTCCCGTCACAAGAACCACTTGATTTGAAAACCATTTAGCATCCTTCATGATGTTTAATCCTTTCAACACTCACAATATCGAAGTCTTTTACAACTTGAACATTTTCAAAAATTGTTTTTGCTTCGTTTTCTAACTCTTGAGATTGTTTTCCAATATAGCGCGCACTAATATGCGTTAACAAGAGTCGTTTAACTTCAGCATTTTTCGCAATTTCAGCCGCTTGAAGACTCGTCGAATGGAAATGACGATAGGCTTGTTGCCCTTTATCTCCTTCGTACGTTGCCTCATGGACAAGTACATCCGAGCGATACGCTAAGATTTCACTGTTCTCACATTTACGAGTATCTCCACAAATGGTCACAACGCGTCCTTTAATATCTGGAGAAATATAATCTTGTCCATTTACCACCGTTCCGTCTTCTAGAGTAATCGTCTCCCCTTTTTTTAACTTGCCATAGAGTGGCCCAAAAGGAATCCCTAACTCTCTTAAGCGATCAGCTTGAAGCTCTCCTGGTTGGTCTTTTTCTGTAATACGGAATCCATATGAAGGAATCCCATGTTCGAGTCGTTTTAATTCCACTTTAAAATTTTTGTCATCGAAAAGAAGACCTTCTTTTTCAAATTCAACTACTTTTAAAGGATATCCCAATTTAGAACAAGAAGCTTGAATCGTTGTGTCGATAAAGTTCTTAATCCCTTTAGGCCCATATACGATTAAATCATCTTCTCCACCTTGAAAAGAACGACTTGTGAGTAGTCCAGGTAAGCCAAAAATATGATCTCCATGCATATGTGTAATGAAAATCTTTTTAATCTTACCAGGACGAATACTTGTATTTAAAATTTGTTGCTGTGTAGCTTCTCCACAATCGAATAACCACACTTCATTAATCTCATCGAGAAGCTTTAATGCAATTGAAGTGACGTTTCTCATTTTAGAAGGTACGCCAGCACCTGTTCCTAGAAATTGCAATTCCATTTTAATTTCCTCTCAATGTTTCATAAATTTTCTTCGCAAAGAAGAGTGCTTCTTCATGAGCTCCTACTTCTGTTACATATGATTTATGTGAATAGAACCAATCTTGGTCTTTCGAATATTCATTCCAGTCAAGAACATGGACATTGGAATACTTTTCGCTAATAGCTTCGTAAACAGAATTCACATCATCTCTCCACGTTTTAGACGTTGTCGTTGTAACAAGGAAGATTTGTTTTTCCATCCCAATACGTTTTAATTCACGTTCCAATTGCCCTTTAGTAAATGCACTATTGGCCCCAAACATTAAAACAACAGTGTCATGTAATAGATTCTTTGCTTTCAGTTCATTAATGGTTGAAGCTAAATCTGTTACTTGGGCAATCGTTGTTGCATGCATCACGGCATTTGGATAAATGGTCGTTAGTTCATTTGCGATAGCTAATAGCGATTGGTCCCCAATAAAGGTAATCGAACTATTACTGCTAAAAACGGTCTCTTCACGAGTAAGTCCTACCACATTATTAATGGTCTTTAATAGTTTCTTATCGGTTTGTTGGGTATTATCCACAATTGTTTGGTTCGTATGGATTAATTCTGTAAGAGTGGCCTCTTGTTCAGATAATTTACTTGTAGACTGTACGAGCCCTACCGCTAAAATAATGAGCGGTACTGCACAGAGTCCAAACAAAATTTGTTTTCCATAAGCCGTTTTTTCATTCAACAGTTCCATCAATTTACGGGCCATTTGAAGATAACGTCTCTTCTCAAACACTTGATACCAAACTTCTCCAAAGAAGAGAATGAGTACCAATTGAATGATGCCGTGAATTAAATTACTTGAACCAGCAATCCCCATTTTTGCTTGGTATAACACAATAATTGGTAAAAACCATAAGTAATAGGATAAACTTCTACGACCAATCACCGTTAATGGTTTGAAACGGAATAAAATTCCTGTCCCTACCTTAGGATGTACACTCATCAAAATAACAGCAGCTACTGTTAAGTCAAAGAGCAACATTCCCCCACGATACGTAATATCTTCGTTACGTCCAAGTGTAAATAACAAGATGAACATTAACACAATCGGAATTAATCTTAAATATTGCTCATATGGCACTCTAGATTTATGTTCCTTTTGGAAACGATCTAAAGGATATAGCAATGCCGTACATGAACCAATCAGCATTGAGAATAATCGAGTTCCTGTGCTCATTGTGACATACGTTAATGAATCTGCACCTTTATAACTAAAGAGCATTAATCCAAATGAAGCAGTAGCTAACACTACAATTGCCACAAATAATGAATTATGCTTCTTAAGGAATAAACTTAAGAATGCAAATACAATTGGCCACAATAAGTAAAACTGAAAGGCTAATGAAATATACCATAAGTGTTCAAATGGATTTTCCGTTAATAAGTTTGGAATAAACGTTTGAGCTTGGAAAATCTGCCACCAGTTATTTAAGAAGACTAAACTGGAAGTAAATGATCCTCTTAAGTTCACCAACATTTCATTTTGAAACAGCGTAATATAAATGAACACTAGAACGAGCATTGCGATTAAAGGTAGTGCAATACGTGCTAGACGTTTTAATAAAAACTGCTTCAAAGGGATTTTGCCATCATTCATCAAACTTGTCATTAGGCGGTTCGTCATAAAGTACCCCGCTAAAATCAAGAAGATGTCCAACCCAAGAAATCCACCCGGAAGGCGATAAGAATACAAGTGATAAATAATAATACTAAGAATTCCTATCGCTCTTAGGCCGTCAAATGAAGATACGTAAAAACGTTTTTCCATCTCACTTCTATCAATCATATTCAAAACTCCTTAATCAACGAACTCGAATGAGAAGTTCAGAATACGTACTAAGTCACCATTTTCGGCGCCTTTTTCGCGTAAAGTGCTATCCACACCCATTCCACGTAATTGACGTGAGAATCGCATTACAGACTCATCATGTTCCATATTTGTCATCTTGAATAGTTTTTCAATCTTATCACCATACAATACCCAAGTTCCATCTGGATCTCTTGTCACTTTGAATGGTGCTTCCTCTTCTTCTAGTCCATAAACGATATGTGTTTCCACTACTTCTTCGTTTAATGGGAAGAATTCTGTTTCTTCTAACACTTCAGCAGTTCTAGCAAGCAATGCTTGAAGTCCTTCACGACGATAGGCAGAAATCGGGAAAATCTCTGGCATTTCTTCGCCTTCAGCTAAGCTATCTGCTAAGTCCTTTTTGAACTTCTCTAAATTTTCTTCCGCTTGAGGTTGGTCCATCTTGTTTGCCACAATCAGCATTGGACGTTCCAATAAACGCAAGTGATAACTTCCTAGTTCTTCTTGAATTATCTTGTAATCTTCAAAAGGATCACGGCCTTCCATTGCGGCCATATCAATCACATGAAGTAATACTTTTGTACGTTCGATATGTTTCAAGAAATGGATTCCAAGCCCAACACCCGTGTGTGCTCCTTCAATTAATCCTGGTAAGTCTGCTACAACGAATTGCTCGCCATTTGGAGACTGCGCCATTCCTAATTGAGGGTTTAATGTTGTAAAGTGATAGTCTGCAATTTTTGGTTTTGCACTAGAAATTACTGAAAGTAAAGTCGATTTACCAACAGATGGAAAACCAACTAATCCAACATCAGCAAGTACTTTTAATTCTAAATCGAGTTCAAACTCTTCCCCTGGTTCACCGTTCTCAGCAATGTCTGGTGCAGGATTTTTATGCGTTGCAAAACGGATATTTCCTCGACCACCACGACCTCCTTTAGCAACTACTACTTCTTGCCCATCTTCTACTAAGTCAGCAATCAGTGCTTTTGTTTCAGCATTTCTAACGATTGTTCCTGGTGGAACTTTAACGATTAAGTCTTCCGCTCCACGGCCATACATACTCTTACTCATGCCGTTTTCACCAGGTTTTGCTTTGAAATGACGTTTATGACGGAAATCTAATAAGGTTCTAAGTCCTGAATCGACTTTAAAAATGACACTTCCGCCTTTACCGCCGTCTCCACCAGCCGGTCCTCCGTCTGGTACGTATTTTTCACGACGAAACGCAACCATTCCGTCTCCACCTTTTCCGGCTTTAACTTGAATCGTGGCACGATCATAAAATACTGCCATTTCGTTCACTCTCCTTTCTGTGTGAGGGTTATTATTTAACGATTAATGAAGTGAAATCTGCTAACTCTAAAATAATTTGAGATAGTAATCCTAAGAATCTCAAACGATTACGACGTGTCTCTTCATCGTCAACCATAACCATGTTTTCATTGAAGAAATCATTGATTTTTGGTGCCATTGCTTCTAAATGGCTGTACAACTCTTCAGGAGTTAATGTTTGTACTTTTGATTGAAGTTCTTTAATAGCTTTCACTAAAGTACGTTCACTTTCTGTTTCAAGACGTTCTTCTGAAATTTCACCACTCGCATCCTCTTGAGCTTTTGCACTAATATTGATAACACGGTTTAAGGCTTCTGTAATTCCTTTAAATTCTTCAGCTTCTGAAACAGTTGAAAGAACTTTCGCCGCCTTCAATTGTTCAGGAACTGATGAAGTATTACTGTTTACAACCGCATCGATAATATCATGACGTTTTGTAATCGTAGCAATACGTTGTGCGACACGTTCACGAATAAAGCTTAAGATAAACGCTTCAATTTCTTCCTCTTTACCAGATAAGAATTCTGCGTAATCAAGACCTAATAATAATTTAGTGAAGTCTTCAATTTCGATGTTCCAATCAAAGGCTTCAAGTATTTGTACTAGCCCCATTACTTGACGACGTAGTGCATAAGGGTCGTTTGAACCAGTTGGAAGTATACCCGCAGCAGTAAAGCTTAAGAATGTATCCAACTTGTCAGCAACCGCTAGTAATGCACCTGGAACAGACGAAGGTAATTCGCCATCTGCACTTGTTGGCATATAGTGTTCACGAATTGCTTGGGCTACTTCAGCAGTTTCGCCTTGTTTCAACGCATAGATTTCACCCATGATTCCTTGTAATTCAGGGAATTCACCAACCATGTTTGTTACTAAGTCGAATTTGTAAATAGAAGCTGCACGTTGCGCTGTAACAACAACATCACTTGGTAAGTTCAATTCTTTTGCAAGACGTCCCACAAGTAATTGCACGCGATCCATTTTCTCTGTCATAGAACCAATCTTAGCATGGAAGTTTAATGTTTCTAATTTCTTCAAGAAAGTTGTCATTGGAATCTTTAAGTCTTCTTCATAGAAGAATAAAGCATCTTCTAGTCGAGCTGTTAATACTTTTTGATTTCCTTTAGCAACGTTCTCAATCATGTAGTCGTTACCGTTACGAACTGAAACGAAGAATGGTAATAATTGTTTTTCTTGGTTATACACAACGAAATAGCGTTGGTGTTCTTTCATTGATGTCACTAATACTGGTTCTGGAACGACTAAGTATTTTTCATCAAACGTACCCGCAAATGCTGTTGGATATTCAAGGATTGAGCTTACTTCTTCTAGTAAGTCTTCATCAATTGGAATAATCCAGTTGTTTTTAGTAGCTAGTTCTTCAATTTGCTTGCGAACTAAGGCTTTACGTTCATCTTGGTTCACGATGACAAATTGTTCAGCTAATGCTTTTTCATAACTTTCTGGATTTTCAATCGTTGCTTCTTTTCCTAAGAAACGATGTCCTCTTGAAATGCGTCCAGCTTTTACATCTAATACGCCGATTTCTTCGATGACTTCATTGCCGTATAACGCAACAATCCAGTGAATTGGACGTAAGTATTCAAATGTATGAGCTGCCCAACGCATTGTTACAGGGAATTTCATATCTGTAATCACTGAAGATAAGTTTTTAACGACTTCTTTCGTTGATTTACCAGAAATATGTTGTTTCACATGAATGTATTCAACGCCATTCACTTCTTCAACGTAAATATCATCTGTTGTTAATCCTTTTCCACGAACAAATCCTTCAGCTGCTTTTGTCCAAGCACCATCTTTTTTCGCAATTGCTAAAGATGGTCCTTTAAAGATTTCTTCGCGGTCTGCTTGTTCTTCTACTAATCCATTGACACGAACTGCCAATCTTCTTGGAGTCGCAAATGCTTCTACGGATTCAAATGCTAAATTTTCATCTTTGAAGAAGTCTTCCACACGTTTTGCTAATTGTTCAGAGCTTGTTCGAACATATTGAGCAGGTAATTCTTCTAAACCGATTTCTAATAATAATGATTGTGTCATTCTCTCTCCTCCAAACTCTCTTATTTCTCTTTCAATAATGGGAATCCTAGCGCTTCACGTTCAGCTACGAAAGTTTTCGCAATCGTACGAGCCATCTTACGAATACGGCCAAGGAACCCTGCACGGTCAGTTGCAGAAATAATTCCGCGAGCATCCATTAAGTTAAATGCATGAGAGCATTTCAATACATAGTCATAAGCTGGGTGAACTAAGCCTTTCTCCATTAATACAGTCGCTTCTTTTTCAAAGTCTGTAAATAATTGCATTAATAATTCTGCATTGCTTTCTTCAAAAGCGTATTTAGAATGTTCATATTCTGGTTGAGTGAAGATATCTCCGTATTTAACATCTCCAGTCCAAACTAAATCATAAACACTCTCCACTTCTTGAATGTATGAAGCAAGACGTTCTAAACCATAAGTAATTTCACTTGTTACAGGGTGGCATTCTAATCCACCTACTTGTTGGAAGTATGTAAATTGAGTCACTTCCATTCCATCAAGCCATACTTCCCATCCTAAACCAGCACATCCAAGAGAAGGATTTTCCCAGTTATCTTCCACGAAACGAATATCATGTTCTAATGGGTTGATTCCAAGAGCTTCTAAGCTTCCTAAATATAATTCTTGAATATTTTCAGGAGATGGTTTCATCACCACTTGGAATTGGTGGTGTTGGAATAAACGGTTTGGATTTTCCCCATATCGTCCATCTGCAGGACGACGTGAAGGTTCAACGTATGCCGCATTCCATGGTTCTGGACCAATTGCACGAAGGAAGGTATAAGGACTCATTGTCCCTGCCCCTTTTTCAGTATCGTATGCTTGAAGAAGCAAGCATCCTTGGTTAGACCAATAATTTTGTAATGTTAAAATAATTTCTTGAACACTTAATTTTTTTGCCATAATTGTTCCCCTTTCTATTGTGCATTCACTACTGGATAGAATTCATAAATCACACCAGGAATCACTTCACATTTCACTTCTTTAATCGCTTCATTCTTTGTTTTAAAACCGTACATTGAATGGTTTGCACTTGTTTGGAATTCTTCCAACACTTCATCCTCATGACCGATGACACTAACTTTAATCGGTGCAAGAGAGACCACTTTCAATTGAAAATCTTTGAATTCTGAAGCCGGGATGACCATTGTAAAATCCATACTATTTCCTCCTTTGACAAAATAAAAAAGTCCCTATGTACACAAAAAGCATACATAGGGACGACTAATCGCGGTTCCACCCTAATTTCTTGGTTTAAAACCAAGCTTCATTGTTGATAGACTCAAGTGCGCCACTTTTAATGACCATGATATGGATTCCACCAGCCCATACTCTCTTTGACATTTTATCATTAAAAATTTCACCGTCAACGTCCTATTAATCTTTCACTATAGTACCGATAATTGCTTAAAAAGTCAAGTAAAGACAGCGTTTTGCGCTACTCTTAATCTTGTCCTCTTTTCTGCATTAATGTTTCCCATTCGACCATCTGATCTAAGAATTTTTTGCTCTTCAAACGAATGCCCACATACTCTTCCATGATGGTGTCAAACAGGCGTCTTAATTCACTTGTAGTCTCACTCGATAACTGAATAGACCCTATTTGTTTTGGAGTATTCACAAGCGCTAGTTGCCTTGCGACATATAATGCCTTTCTAGACAGTTGCATGCGGTACTCATCTTCGTCTAAGTGGTTATTGCACAGACATCCATGTTTCTGTATTGAAAAATCAACTAAGTCTGTATCTCGATTACAAATGACGCAATGTTGCCATTCCACTTCGATTCCATAATAACGTAAAATCTTAATTTCAAAGAAACGCAAAATCACTTCTGCATCAACACCATTATTAATCGCTTCAATACAATCCCAAAGCAATTGGAAGACCGTCTTATTCACAATATGATCATCCATCACCGCATCTGTTAATTGCGTTAAATACGCTAATACTGCTTGTGCCTTTACATCTTGTAAGACAATCGTCGCAGGCTTTATATCGTGACTATCCTTAAGAAAACTAAAGCCATTTTGATGAATATGCCCAAGGAAAGTCGCTCTTGTAAACACCTGTGTCGCAGCTGTCAATGGATGATTGCTCTGTTGCGCATTCCGTAAAAAGAACATTAACTTTCCGTGGTCCCTCGTCAAAATTTTAACGAGCATATCTTTCTCACGATACACCTGTCTCATTAAGACGATTCCATCAAAATAGTGATAATAATCCATTTGATTCCATCCTAATCTCTATAGTCTGTATCTCGATATCCGTATTCTTGTAAGTTACTCTTACGCTTACGCCAATCTTTTTCAACTTTTACCCACAATTCAAGGTATACTTTATTACCAAGTAATTGTTGAATATCATGTCTAGCTCTCGTCCCGATTTCTTTTAAGAGACGTCCACCTTTACCGATAATAATGCCTTTTTGCGATTTTCTTTCAACGATGATATTTGCATAAACATGAACTTTATCGAATTCATCTTTTTGCATTTTATCCACTGTTACAGCCACTGAGTGAGGAATTTCTTCCTGTGTTAACTGTAAAATTTTCTCACGAATCAATTCTGAAACGACAAAGTACTCAGGGTGATCTGTGATTTGGTCTGCTGGATAATATTGTGGCCCTTCAGGAAGTGCATTAATCAGACCTTCCATTAGTTCATTCACATTATTTCCTTGTAGTACTGAAATTGGGAATACACCAGCAAAATCAAGTGCATCTTTATAACTTTCCACACGTTCTAATAATACTTCTGGTGTGACAAGGTCAATCTTATTCAACACTAAAAAAATCGGTGTCTTAATGCCTTTAAGTTTTTCAATAATGAAGTCGTCCCCTGGTCCACGTTTTTCACTAACGTTCACCATAAATAAGACTGCATCTACTTCTTTCAACGCAGAATAAGCACTCTTCACCATGAATTCGCCAAGTTCATGTTTTGGTTTATGAATCCCTGGAGTATCTAAGAAGACGATTTGCGCATCCTCTTTTGTATAAACCCCTTGAATTTTATTTCTTGTCGTTTGTGCCTTGTCAGACATGATGGCAATCTTTTGACCAAGCACATAGTTCATAAATGTTGATTTGCCGACATTAGGACGACCTACAATCGCTACAAATCCTGATTTAAATGGTTTTGTCATACTCTCTCCTTAAAAATGAATCCATTTTGGCAAAATAATAATAATTGCAATAATGACCGTGAAGCCTGCACTTAACAACACTCCACCTGCAGCAATATCTTTTGCCTTCTTTGCTTCAATATGATATTCCTTCTTCACTAGTAAATCGACTAAATTTTCGACAACGGTGTTTAAGATTTCCATGAGAAATACGATAAAAATACATAGTAAAATAAAACACCATTCGACTGCTGATAAACCAGAGAAAATACTAATTAAGATGGCTAACCCTGCAATGCAGAGATGAGCTCTCATGTTTCTTTCTTCTTGAATCACAGTTTTGATGCCGTTTAGTGCATGTCCCAGTGATGTCAAAAAATTGGTATTCTTTTCTGTTTGTTTATGCGTCATCACGTTTCAACCCATAGGCTTCCAGGATTTCTTTTTGCAATCCTGTCATTTCAGCTTCCTCTTCTTCTGTTTGGTGATCATAACCGTTTAAGTGTAAGAAGCCATGCAGTGCTAAGAACCCAAGCTCACGTTCAAGAGAATGACCATAGTCTTCTGCTTGTTCTTTTGCACGGTCTAAAGAAATCACAATATCACCGATAGACGTTACAAAACTATCGTCTTCTTCCATAATGGATTTCATGCTTTCAAAGTCATCATCAGAATCATCTAACGCAAAACTAATCACATCTGTGACTTTATCAATATTTCTAAACTCACGGTTGATTTCACGAATACGTTCGCTTGAAATAAATGAGATACTACATTCTTTGTTTTCAGGGATTTTTAAGTAATCCGCAGCAAAACTAACCACATTATGTACAAGTTCTTGATGGCTTTCGGGTACTACTTCTGTTTCATCGATAATTTCAATAATCATATTAAAAACTCCTTTTTTAGCGTCACTAATATTGTAACAAACTCCCTAC
>CALALK010000147.1 GCA_937923125.1 uncultured Carnobacterium sp. | reverse complement strand
GTAACACCAGGACGATTTGCTGTTTCTGCTTGATTTTTATTAATCATACGATTGATAAAAGTTGATTTCCCAACGTTTGGAATTCCAAGAACCATTAAGCGAATCGGTCTAGGACGAATTCCTTTTTCCAGATTCTTTTCAAATACAGGTGCCATTAATTCTTTAATCGCTGCCTTTACTTGTTTAATCCCTTTTCCATCTTTTGCTTCTGTTGAAAGTACTTTGATTCCTTGGCTTGTGAAGTAGTCATTCCAACGTTTTGTTTGAGATGGGTCGGCTAAATCGACTTTGTTTAATAAGATTAATTGTTTCTTTTGTCCTTTAATTTCTTCGATAATAGGATTGCGACTTGATTCTGGAATACGAGCATCCACCATTTCAATCACAACATCGACGAGTTTTAATTTTTCTGTTGCTTCCCTACGCGCTTTAGCCATATGACCTGGGAACCATTGAATTGTTGCCATCTTATTCGAATCCTTTCTTTTGTTATTATTTCTTTTAATAAAACGATCATTCATATAGAACCAAGAAATAGTATATCATGTTTTCATCCATTTTTCCGTTCTCTTCCATATTCTCATACTTAAAAATCTCAGCACAGCAGCTACTATTCATTGCTATTGTACTGAGATTTCATTTTATTTACTATACTACTAATTGATTACTTCATAAATACTTTCTGTATTCCAACGAACTTTCGGTTTAATTTCTTCGTTGCGATATCCAAAAGCACACATAACGGATACCCCGAATTCTGATGTATCAAGAACGCCTTTTTCTTCTAAATACGCTTCTACTTTTGCTTTGTTGTATCCTTCAATCGGACAAGAGTCCATTCCCATCAAAGCAGCAGCATTCATCATATTCGCCATTTGAATATAGGTTTGTTTACTAGCCCAATCAAAGAGTGAACGTTCATCATTTAGCATTGCATCACTTTCTTGGAAGCTTTTAATGCGGTGCGCATAAGCAGATTCTGGATCATAACTTCTATGTCTCACTTCTTGCATTAATTTTTCGATATAAGGAGTTTCGTAGTTTACGCCTTTACGCGCTAAATAAATTACAAAATGACTAGCTCCATCTATCATTGAAGCTCCCCAAGCTATTGATTTTAAATCTTGCTTCATTTCTTCATTGTTTAATAGAAGCATCTTCCAAGGCTCAAATCCGAGTGAAGAAGGTGCTAATCTACCAACTTCTACAAGAGAAGCCCAATCTTCATCAGAAATGCGACGTGCAGGGTCAAATTTTTTCGTTGCATAGCGTCTATGTTGTAATTCAATAACTTCTTCTCTGTTCATTGTACAAATCCCCTTTTGCTTGAAATCAACTAACAAATACTATTTCATATATGTATTTAGTTTAACAATTTAGAAATGGAATAGCAATACACCAAACTTAAATAAAAAGAGACTGAATTTCTCCAGTCTCACCATTATTATTGTGGGTTATTTTCTGACGACTTAAACTTCACTTTCTTAATCTTAAAGTCAATATGTCGTTCCCTAATCGTTGCTTCAATATCATCAATTGAGATTTGTTTATCATTTTCAATCTGAATATTAATTTCATATTTGCCGCCGATATCTTTAACGTCTACATTCGCAATTTGATATTGATCCAAATTACAATACTGATAAATATCGTGAACAAGTGAAATATCTCCTACTGTTCCATTAATACTTGCTTGATAGATTTGGTGTTGTTTTGTGAAGTCATGCGTTAGCCATTGAATTAGCATGACAAATACACTACATACAAAGCCAAAGAACCAGAATCCGCCACCAATGGCCATTCCAATACCTGAAGTTGCCCAAATACCAGCAGCCGTTGTTAAACCGCTAATTTTCTTATCACGCATAAAGATGATACCCCCACCGATAAAGGAAATACCACTGACGATTTGTGCAGCAACACGAGAAGTGTCGTAGTCTGGTGTATCTAAAAACGCTTCTTTGGAAATAATCATCATTAAGGCGGAAGTTAAACAAACAATCACGTGTGTTTTAACACCGGCTTGTTTATTTCTGGCTTTACGTTCATATCCAATTAATAATCCGCAAATACAAGCTAGAATAATCGATGTAAAATGTCTTAACTCTAACATCACATCAAATGAACGCACAAAAACTTGATCCATAATCTTCCTCCTTTTAAAATGTACCTTTCTATTTTACGCATATTTGAATTGAAAGTCAACTGAATTGGAATCGTTTTCCATCAACCTATGGACTAAAAGAAAAAGAGACAGAAAACTGCCTCTTTCCTCTTATTGATATAAATTAGAATAGTCTTTCAAACCACCGATTCGATTCAATGGCCATACTGTAAAAATGGCTTTTCCTTCTATCGCTGACTTATCGATAAAACCAATCATACGACTATCTTTAGAAACGGCTCGATTATCTCCCATTACAAAGTACTTTCCTTCAGGAACCTTATCCTCTCCGGTTAACTCTTTCAATGAAAAATCATCGATAAACACGGTCTTCTTGTCGTTATTTGTGTTAATAAATGGTTGCTCCACTTCTTTTCCGTTAATATACAGAACTCCATTTTTCACTTCAACCGTATCACCAGGCATTCCGATGACGCGTTTGATATATTCTTTATCTTCGTCTGGAGCTTGCAATACAACCACATCAAAACGGTTAATACCGCCAATTTTTGACATAATCATATGATCTCCATTATGAAGGGTTGGATACATCGATTGTCCACTGACTGTGAATGGACGCCCAACAAAGAAATAGAGAATTGCCATAATAACACTAGCTACAGCAATAGACCAAATCCAACTAAGAATTTCTTCTAGAATTTCTTCTAGAATCGGATGTTTTTTCTTAGGTTCATTCCCTTTATTCTTACGAGAGTTTAATCTCTCTTCGATAGAAGCTAGGGCCGAATTTTCCACTTGGTTATCTTCGTACATTCCCATCCTCCTTTGTTATTGTAAAGCTTTTACAGCAGCTTTGTATTGAGTATCGTTTGCTTTCAATGCATCCCGAATCGCACTCATTAATGCTGTACCAGTTTTTTCATCTACTTCGCCAGTTTCAGATAATCCTTTAGCTTTTTGGAATTCTTTTACAGCTTCAGTAGTTTTACTATCAAAGTACCCATCTGCTGTAACATCGTATCCTAAACCTTTAAGGATTGTTTCAATTGTTTTCACATTGTCAGACACAGCGCCTTCTTTTACAACTTCACGCGTGTCGATAATCGTGATGTTGTAATAATCTGGCATTGAGACTTCTTCTGTTGGTTCAATACCTGTTTTATGAATCCATGTTTTGTTAGGTGTTAACCATTTTGCAATTGTGTATTTCAATTCAGCATTTTCACCAACTTCAATTACAGACTGAACGGTACCTTTACCATAAGTCTTCTTACCGATTAATGTTGCATCTGCAGACTCTTTCAAGGCTGCTGCTAAAATTTCAGAAGCAGAAGCACTGCCTTCGTTTACCAGTAATACATATGGTTCTGTAATTTTGAAAGTACCATATTTTTCTGAAGCATTATATGATTTAATATTTCCATCACGATCTTCAACGTTTAAGATTGTTTTTCCATTTTCTACAAACATATTCGCAATCATAATCGCTTGGTCTAATAAACCACCTGGATTATAACGCACGTCAAAAATGAATTTCTTAACGCCTTTTTCGCGTAAATCCGTAACCGCTTGTTCAAGTTCTTTAGCAGTATTTTTAGCGAATGAGTTGATTTTAACATGGCCAATCGTCGCATCCGTTGAATCTACAGTACCCTTAACCGTTTCAATGGCAATTTTAGCACGAGTGATTTTTACTTCTAATTCCTGTGTACCACGTTGAATTGTAAGTGTGACATCTGTTCCTACTTCCCCACGGACCTTAGAAACGACATAAGAA
>CALALK010000146.1 GCA_937923125.1 uncultured Carnobacterium sp. | reverse complement strand
TTT
The DNA here is from genome assembly GCA_937923125.1 of uncultured Carnobacterium sp. GTDB lineage: Bacteria > Bacillota > Bacilli > Lactobacillales > Aerococcaceae > Granulicatella. The sequence continues at coordinate 11,757 of CALALK010000146.1, read as the reverse complement.
TGAGGTGAGAGACGAAAGGCTCGAACCGTTGTCCCATTACAGCTATTATAAAGAAATCCGCAAGGATTCGAATCATCGTCACATACCCAACGCTCAAGAAGCACCAAAAGAAATCCTTTGCTCAGTCAATGCACCACTAATTTTATAAAAAACTCACGAAAAAGCGCTGAAATATGGTATTATAGTGGAATAAGGAGGAATGCACTGTGCGAATTATTTCAGGAGAATTTGGCGGAAGACGCTTAAAGGCAGTACCGGGCCAAAATACTCGTCCGACGACTGACAAGATAAAAGAATCGCTCTTCAATATTCTTGGCGGTTATTTTGACGGAGGAGTCATGCTCGACATGTACAGCGGAAGCGGAGCCGTTGCCATCGAGGCTGTCTCTCGTGGGATGGACCGTGCGTTTCTATTCGAGAACAATCGCCTCGCACAAAAGACGATTGAGCAAAATATTGAGATTACAAAATCACCCGAACAATTTCATTTAAAACGACAAAATGTCAAACAAGGACTCAAAACCATTGCGAGCGATCCGGCGTTTGAACCGTTCGAGTTGGTGTTTATGGATCCGCCATATCGCCTGCAAGAAATTGTAAAGGACATTGAGCAGTTGCAAGAATTGAACCTTCTTTCTCCAGACTGCGTGATTGTCTGCGAGGTGGATAAGGAAGTGCAACTTCCAGAGAGAATTTTAGAATTTGAGCAATATAAGCGTGTGGAGTACGGCATTACAGCCCTAGTGTTCTTTGACCGTTCATCCAGCGAAGAGGAGGCTTAATATGAGAAAAGCGGTAGTAGCAGGAAGCTTCGATCCGATTACGAATGGGCATTTAGATATTATCGAGCGAAGCAGTGAGCTTTTCGATGAAGTGATTGTGGTTTTATCGCATAATGTTCAGAAAAATTATTTATTTTCTTTAGATGAGCGAAAATCACTGGTTGAAGAGGTGATTGCGCATGTACCGAATGCCAGAGTGGTAGCCGTAAGCGGAGGGTTAACTGTAGAGGCTGCAGCACAATTAGGAGCTAGCGTTCTTGTCCGTGGCGTTCGAAACGCAACTGACTTTGAATATGAAGCGACTCTTGCATCTCATAACCGTGTTCAAAATGGCGAAGTCGAAACCGTATTATTACTCAGCAAAGAAGAGTACCGATTTGTAAGTTCGTCAATGATGAAGGAATTGGCTCGTTTTGGAGGGGACGTAACACCGTTTGTTCCAAGTGTAGTAGCCGATGCCTTACAAGAAAAATACAAAGATGCGCCTGAACGCACAATAAAAATGGATGAGGAGATAACAGATGTCAAAGGTTAAGAAGATTATTATTGCAGCCTTAATTTTCGTTGTATTAGCGATTGTTGCGATGATTCCAATCCCGTATGTGATTGAATCGCCAGGGACTGCAGAAGAAGTATCCCAATTTTTAACGATTAGTGGAGCAAAAGATGAGGATCCAGGTTCTCTTAGGGTGCTGACGGTGTATGTCGAGCAGGCGACCGTTTTAACGTACTTTAAGAAGTTCTTGAAGCACCACGAAATGGTTCCGTCTGAAGAAGTTTTTGGAGATTATACGCCAGAAGAATTCAATGCCTTACAAGAATTTAGTATGCGCAATGCACGTTCAAAAGCAGTTCGAGTTGCTTTTGAAGCGGCAGGGAAAACGGTCGAGCGACAAGTCAATGGGATTTTCGTCACACGTGTGGATAAAAACTCTAATTTCAGAGATAAGTTACAAGTCGGGGATATTATCGAAACGATTGATGGTAAGAGCCCAGGGAATACAGATGAGAGCTTTGAAGCGTTAAGATACTATTTAGCAGGCCTTGAACCAGGACATACGCTAGTTCTTCAGGTGAAACGTGACAATGCAACAAAAACCATCAGCGCGCAGTTGAAAATGAATAGTCGTACGGGTGGTATCCGTCTAGGGTTTGCTGGGGAAGTGGATGAAGATGTCACTTCTGACCCATCCGTTGAATTTGACCCTCATGGTGTGAGTGGCCCTTCAGGTGGTTTGATGTTCACGCTTGAAATTTATAACCAAATTACGAATAGTCATTTGAAAAACGGACATAATATTGCCGGAACAGGAACGATTGAATTAGATGGAACGGTTGGACGTATCGGTGGGATTGATAAGAAATTAGTGGCTGCGATTGAAGCAGGTGCGACGGTTTTCTTAGCCCCAGACGATGAAATCACGGACGAAATGCGTGCTCGTTATCCAGATATTAAATCGAACTACGAAGAAGTCAAAGAAGCGGCTGCGAAGTTAGGGACAGATATTAAAATTTATCCTGTGAAGACTTTGGATGAAGCCATTGAAATTCTAAAAAATCTATAACCAATGAGTCATTTTTCTCATATCTTTAATTGGAGAAATCTTTTTAAGGAGTGAGAGAAATGGCTTTTTTTGATGAGTGGAAAGAAAAATGGGAGTCGTGGAGTTTGACGGTCAAAGGTGCTGTCATTGGTGGAGTGCTTCTTTTATTAGTGGGAGTCGGAGGATTATTTTCTAAAAAAGAAGAGGCTGTGGAAGAAATTGCAGTGGTAGAGACGACAGTGCTGGCAGAAAAGACAGAAGTCAGTACGACGCAGGAAACAGTCATTTTCGTGGATATTAAAGGAGCGGTGAAAAATCCGGGAGTCTATCAAATGAAGGCTGGAGACCGTGTAAAAGACGCGCTCGATGCCGCAGGAGGATTGACGGGTGAGGCGGATAGCCAGAAAGTGAACTTAGCGCAAAGAGTCGAAGATCAAATGGTGATTGTTGTGCCGAAAGTTGGAGAAGAAGTTACGGAAATTCCAGCAGGAGCAACGAGTAAAGAAGCCACCAAAGAAGGAAACGTGAATATTAATACGGCAACGGTGGAAGAGCTGAAGACATTGAAGGGAGTCGGCGAGAAGAAAGCCGAAGCGATTATCGAGTATCGCAAGAAGAACGGTTCGTTCAAGACGAAGGAAGACTTGATGAAAGTCCGCGGTATAGGCAAGAAGCTCTTCGAGTCCTTTCAAGAAAGGATTGTGACGCAATGAGTTACTGGATACTAGCAGTGCTTGTAGCGTCTAGCATCGTTGTATTCGAAGGGGCAGTCGCTTGGTGGATTGTCCCTTTATTCATATTGGTTGTGGCGTGGAAACGAGGGCAAGAGAGTTGGAAAAGAGTGGTCGGTGTTGTGTTATGTTTAGCGGTCGGGCTGCGGTTGTTTTTGTATGTACGAGAAGTGACGCATCCGCCATTTACACTAGAGGAAGCGATACATGGACAACTCGTGTTAAATCCGAACCAGTTGAAGGTGAATGGGGATTTAGTAACGGGGACGGCCACACTAGAAGCAGGAATGAAGCGCGAGAAAGTGTTCTTCTATTACGTACTCGAATCAGAATCCGAGCAACAAGCCTTCTTGCAGTTACGTGAAGTGGTGCGAATTTCCGTTGAAGGGACCATTGAAGAAATCGAGCACGCGCGTAATAAAGGGAATTTTGATGCGAAGAATTATTATCTTAGTCTTGGCGTGCTGCACGCTTTGAAGGTGGAGCGATTGAATGGTGGGATGAAGAGTGTTCCAGGTTTTTGGAGCTTTGTGGAGCATCTTCGGTTTCAGTTGTTGCAAGTGGTACGTGCTCAAAAAGACAGCCGCATAAAACAATATACAGGAGCCTTACTCTTAGCGGACCGAACGGGATTTAGCGAAGAAGAGTGGGAGCAATACAAGCAACTGGGGCTCTTGCATCTCTTAGCGATTTCGGGATTACATATCTCCTTAATGGTCGCTTGCATCGAACGGCTCTCTTGGCGAAGCGGCATTACTAGAGAGAAAACGCGTGGGTTATTGGTGTTATTTGTAGTGCTCTACGGATTTGTGATTGGTTGGAATATAAGTGGCACCCGTGCGATTGGAATGGTGGTGTTTTCTTCCTTATCCAAACCGTTCATCAAAAAACGGGGGAGTACACAGATGGACTGCCTTCTCTGGATGGCGATTGCTTCCATTCTCGTTTGGCCAGGTTTTCTTTTAAATGTAGCCTTTCAACTCAGTTATGGACTAACGGCCATTATTATTTTTCTCTCGAAATGGCAACGCGCCGTCTTACCGCGCATTCGTGCCAATGTGTGGGTGCCGATTGGGATGAGTCTTATTGCGTTACCGCTTCTGTGCCAGTATTTCTTTTATTGGAACGCACTGAGTATTCTTTTGACTGCGCTCTTTTCGATACTGTTTGAGATGCTGCTATTTCCATTACTAACAGCCTATTTATTCGCGGTACTATTTGGTTTTGTTCCGCTAATAGGGCTTCTCACAAGCGTTGGAGAAGTGGTTCTCTCTGGCATCACCCATCTCCTCACGTTTTGCCAGCAGTTGTCCTTTACAAAATTCACACTGGGAATTTGGGACAAGTGGGAAGTCGTTCTCTATCTTACGATTCTAATTGCTATAGGAATTTTATTCGAGCGACGAAAGATGACGATGAAAAAAGGCGTCCTAGGGGTACTAGCCATTTTAGCGCTATTGATGGAAGTGCCGTATCACTGGGGAACGGAACTCGTGATGGTGGACGTTGGGCAAGGGGACTCCATCCTTCTTTTAGCGCCAGGGTGGAATCAGGCGACACTTATCGATACGGGTGGACTCTCGGATTTTAAACAGAAAGAGGCATGGAGGCACAGAAAGAAAAAAGACCAAGGAATTACGACGGTTGTTCCCGCCTTGCAAGCAGAGGGGCTCTCAGAGCTCTCGCAAGTGATGCTCTCGCACGGGGACGAAGATCATGTCGGAAACTTAAAAACCATCGCAAAGCACATCAATATCCATCAACTCATTATCGGGAAAGGGATGGAGAAGATTCCACTGATGCAGGAAATGAAAAAGAAATATCCAAAGATTCAGTGGCGGTTGGTACTAGCAGGAGACGAGTGGAAATGGAATGAGACGACGTGGAAGGTGCTGTGGCCAAAAGGTTTGTCTCATGCGGAAAACGAAGACTCGATACTGGCGCTTGTCACGGTGATGAAGCAGACCATTCTTCTGACGGGCGATGCTTCCGAAAAGGTAGAAGAGGCTGTCGCCCACGCACATCCAAACTTGCAGTTCTCTATCCTTAAAGCGGGGCATCACGGGAGCAGGACATCGAGTGGCGAGGCGCTGCTCAAACTCGTTCAGCCAAGACTCGCGTTCATATCGTGTGGGAAGCACAATCACTATGGGCATCCCAGTCCAGAGACTTTGGCGCGCTTGAAAGCTACTGGCGCTATCATTTTCCGGACGGACCAAGACGGGCAAATTCGGCTTCGGTTTACCCGCGAAAAATTAGAAGTCACAACAAGGCTTACGAAACGGAAAAAAGAATTGAAACAATAGACAAAGACTCGTTTTCAAGATAAACTAAAACAACAGGAGGCGAAAAAATGGAATTTGAGAAACAGCTCAATCGAATTAAAAAAGGGCAAGTCAGTCTGGTTTATCTCGTTCAAGGGAAAGAACCGTACTTACAAGAGCTTGCGCGTAAAGTATTTTTGGACACCATTGTCGCTCCTGAAGATCAAGACTTGAACGTGGGACGATTCAATATGGATGAAGTGTCCGTTCAAACCGCGGTTCAAGATGCGGAATCTGTGCCATTTTTTGGAGACCGCAGATTGGTCATGATTGATAATCCAACGTTTTTAACAGGGGAGAAGGAAAAGAAATCCATCGACCATCAGTTAGACCGCCTTCAAGCGTATTTAGAAAATCCGATGGACAGTTCGGTGATGGTTTTCTTTGCGCCGTATGAAAAGTTGGACCAACGTAAGAAAATCGTGAAACAGTTGAAGAAGGTTGCCGTTCTACTCGATGCGAGCGAACTCTCAGAACGCGATGTGAGACAATACATCAAGGACTATTTACGTTCGCAACAATATGGCATTCAAGAAGAGGCGTTAAACACCTTACTCCTCAAGACACAATACTCGCTGACCACTTGTATGAAAGAACTGGATAAATTAATGGTTGCCGAAATTGGAACGTATTCCATTCGACTTGAAACGGTCGAGGCATTAGTGGCTAAAACCTTGGAACAAAGCATCTTTGATTTTGGAGAAGCCATCCTGAACAAAGACAGCAAACGTGCCCTTCAAATTTATCATGACATGTTATTGCAAAAAGAAGACCCAATCAAAATGAACGCGATTCTATTAGGCCAATTCCGCCTATTGCTTCAAGTGTCGTATTTGAAAAAAGCCGGCTACCAAGAACCCGAAATTCAAAAGACACTCGCAGTGCACCCGTATCGCGTCAAACTCGCGCTGAACCAATGCCGCCGCTACGGAACACCATTATTGGAAGCAGCCTTCCAGCAATTAGTCGAAACCGAGTACGCATTGAAAACCAGCGTCGGCATCAAAGAAATGCAATTGGAATGGTTCATCCTCCAATTTTGCGGCCAAAGAACGTTATAGCGTTCGTTATTAAAGGAGTAGACATGAGCACAATTACATTACATTTAAATAATGAAGAAGAACGTATATTTAATGAATTTGCCAAGTATAAAGGTGAGGAATTATCGTATTTACTGAAAAGTGCATTACTCGAGAAGATTCATCAAGAGTCTTTTCAAAATAGCATTCAACATTATGAAAAAACAAAAGATGAAGACTTTTGGAAAGAAGTAGAAAGATAGGAGAAACCCATGGAATTACTAATCGTTATCATCGCTGTTGTTTTAGTAGCGGTAATCGCCCTTGCGTTCCGCACCAAACCAAATACCAGCGGAGCGGTGGAGCAAACACCATCAACACAAGAGAGTACACCAGTAGAAGAAGCGTACATCCCAGAAGAATTAGAAGAGTACTTACGCGAATTGAAACGCAATGGCCAACCGATTAAAGCCATTCAAAAATTACGTAACGTAACAGGAATGAGCTTGTCAGAAGCCAAACAATTTGTCGACGACATTATCATTTAACAAAACAAAGTGCCTGAGCAGGAGACTAAACACCTCCCTCGGGCACTCTTTTTTTATTTCGGACCCTTTACATTATTCGGGGAATATTTTTGGCACCTTTACCTCACCCGGCCACCCTTTCTTTTCCCCTCCGCCTTCGAATTGATCGGGCTTCTTTTTTTATCTCTGAAAATAAGCAAATGGGTAAAATTCTTACGGATTCTACGGGTGAAATCTAAATAGAGGATAAACAAAAAAAGAATCAGTTTATTGAAAGAATAGCGGGGAAGTGCATTAAATGCGAATTAGCAGGAGTAGGAAGTTCTTCCGTACTCCTGCTTTGAGGCTTTAAAGGCGAGAGACCTAGGCTCGAGCCGTTGCCCCGCTATAACTCTTTCAATAACAAAACTGATTCTTTTCAGTTTATCCGATATAGAATCCTACCTTGAAGAAATCCGCAAGGATTTTACCCAACCAAGAAGCATCACTTCTATTTCAGAGCATAAAAAAAGAGCCCGAGATCAATTCTCAGGCTAATTATTATTTGCTTAATTTTGCAGCAAGACGTGATTTATCACGAGAAGCTTTGTTTTTGTGGATTAATCCTTTAGAAGCAGCTCCGTCGATTGCTTTGTGAGCAGCACGTAATAATTCTTCAGCATTTTCAGCACCTTCAGCTACAGCAGCGTCAAATTTTTTGATAGCTGTACGCATAGCAGAAGTTTGAGCGTTGTTAGCAAGTGTTGACTTTTTGTTAGTACGAACACGTTTGATTTGTGATGCGATATTTGGCAATGGGTTCACCCCTCTTTCATTTAACATGTATAATTACTGATCAGTTGTTTCCAACACGAACTATTATACAAAAGTCCTACTTGAATTGCAAGCAAGGTATTGTGAAAGAACAAGACGGACAAACGGTAAAACGGCTTTAATGATGGTATACTAGAAAAGAAAGAGGTGAAGTCATGGATCAATTTAAATTAGTGGCTCCTTACGCACCAAATGGAGACCAACCTCAAGCCATCAAAGAACTCGTCGATGGTATTAATAATGGGGTCAAAGAACAGACCTTACTTGGGGCAACGGGAACAGGGAAGACGTTCACGATTGCCAATGTGATTCAAGAAGTAAACAAACCAACGCTCGTATTAGCGCATAATAAAACATTAGCCGGCCAGCTGTACGGAGAATTGAAAGAATTCTTCCCGGACAATGCGGTCGAATATTTTGTGTCGTACTATGACTACTATCAACCGGAGGCGTATGTTCCTTCTAGCGATACGTATATCGAGAAGGAATCGAGCGTCAACGATGAGATTGATAAATTACGTCACTCGGCAACAAGCGCCCTTCTAGAACGTCGCGATGTGATTGTGGTGGCGTCTGTGTCTTCGATTTATGGGTTAGTAAACCCAGAAGATTACCGCGACCATGTATTGTCGCTTCGTGAAGGCATGGAAATCGAACGCGACGATTTATTACGCCGATTGGTAGAAATGCAATTCGAGCGTAACGACTATGATTTCCGCCGTGGAACTTTCCGTGTTCGTGGGGATGTCGTTGAAATCTTCCTACCAGGAAATGATGCGACGGCCTTTCGTATCGAATTCTTTGGAGACGAAATCGAAGCGATTAAGGAAGTCGATGTGTTGACGGGTGAAATTAAAGCAACCGTGGAACACGTACCTATTTTCCCAGCAACGCACTTTGTGGCGAATGAGGACCAAATTTCACGGGCCGTGGCTACGATTAAAGAAGAGCTTGCGGAACGATTGAAAGAATTACGAGACGACCATCAATTACTCGAAGCGCAACGCTTGGAGCAACGGACCAACTATGACATTGAAATGCTCCTAGAGATGGGCTACTGTAACGGGATTGAGAACTACTCTCGTCATATGGATGGCCGACGTCCAGGACAACCACCGTATACTTTATTAGACTTCTTCCCGAAAGATTCGCTCTTCGTGGTCGATGAGTCGCATATTACGATGTCACAAATTCGTGGGATGTATAACGGGGACCGTGCTCGTAAGGAGCAGTTGATTCAATACGGCTTCCGCTTACCAAGTGCTTTAGATAACCGTCCATTGCGCTTTGAAGAGTTCGAGGAACGCGTGCCGCAAATCATTTACATTTCGGCGACTCCAGGGCCTTACGAATTGTCTCATACGCCAACGGTTACCGAGCAAATCATTCGTCCAACCGGCTTACTCGATCCGCCAGTGGAAGTGCGTCCAATTAAAGGACAGATTGATGACCTTATTAGTGAAATTAACTTACGTGTCGAACGCAATGAGCGTGTCTTTATTACGACGTTAACCAAGAAGATGTCCGAGGACTTGACCGACTACTTAGAAGAAGTGGGCATTAAGGTGAAGTACTTGCATAGTGACATTAAGACATTGGAACGTACGGAAATCATCCGTAACTTACGACTCGGGGAATTCGACGTGTTGGTCGGAATCAACTTGCTTCGTGAAGGGTTAGACGTGCCGGAAGTATCCCTTGTGGCGATTCTGGATGCGGATAAGGAAGGCTTCCTTCGTAGTGAACGTTCTCTTGTTCAAACGATTGGACGTGCAGCGCGTAATGCGAACGGTCGCGTGATTATGTATGCCGATAAGATTACGGATTCGATGCAAAAAGCGATTGATGAAACGAATCGTCGTCGTGCCATCCAAGAAGCGTACAATAAAGAACACGGCATCGTTCCGAAGACCATCGTGAAGAATATCCGCGATTTAATTGCGATTACGCACGAGGTCGAAAAAGAAGCTGCACCAACGACTGCAAAAGACTTCAAGAAGATGACGCAAGAACAACGCCGAGAAGCGCTTGAGTTACTCGAGTTGGATATGCGTGCGGCAGCCAAAGACCTCGATTTCGAGAAAGCAGCCGATTTACGCGACGTGATTCTCGAATTGCGTGCGGAGTATCGTTTATAAGAGGACATATTCATGAAATGGAATTTAACAAAGGACTTACCAGAACTGGAAGGGAAAATCTTTCCAAGCCAGATGGAGGGATTTTACTTTCAGGTGGTTCGTGCCAGCAAAAAACAAGGCTTAGAAATAATAGCGCTCGATGATGTGAACGAGCGCTATCACTTATTTGATATCCCAACAACGAGTAGCAGTATCGCTCAAGCCTTGCGCGAAGAGGCAGAGGAGCTAGCGTTCCAGTGGATGCATCCCGAGCAATCGGATATTGAAGAAGCGCGCCAGAAGTGGACGAAGTGGATTACCGAAACGATCGTCCCGTATCATGGTAATCCATTTGAAAAGTCGGAGGCAATCGGGTTCACGGTTGAAGAATGTGGCAAATGGTACGCGCTCATGATGGAAGTACCGCTTCAAAAACTAGGAGTAGCTTCCCAAGCGAATGCCCTCGTTTTGAACGTGAAGATTCATCCGGAAGATAAGGAACGACTCATAGCGACGGATGGGATTTTCGAAGCCTATCATATGAATAAGAAGCATTGGATTTCAATTGCGCTAAATGTATGCACAGATGACGCACTCATAAAAGAGTGTATCTATACTAGCTACAAATGTGTCGCAAAGAAAGACAATTCTTTACTTTCAACAAGAGATTCGCTATAATTTTCAACATAGCGTTTTAGCAAAAAGGAGATTTTTTTATGGTAAATATTGCAATTGTAGGAGCGACAGGTGTCGTTGGAACAAAAATGATTGAACGTTTAGAAGAAAGTAACTTACAAGTAGACCACTTATATCTACTTGCTTCAGCGCGTTCAGCAGGGAAAGTACTACAGTTTAGAGGAAAAGATTATGTAGTCGAAGAATTAACGGAAGACTCCTTCAAGCGTGATATTGACTACGCCATCTTCTCAGCAGGGGGCGGCACTTCATTGAAATTTGCGCCAATCGCAGAACGTGACGGCGTGATTGTTATCGACAACTCAAGCGCATGGAGAATGGATCCAGAGATTGATTTAGTCGTACCAGAATGTAACGCACCAACATTAGAGCGTAAGATTATCGCTAATCCAAACTGCTCAACAATCCAATCGGTTGTGCCATTACGTCCATTGCATGATGCATTTGGATTGAAACGTGTGGCGTATACAACTTACCAAGCTGTTTCAGGTTCTGGACAAGCAGGGATTAATGATTTAAGAAATGGGGAAAAAGGGGAAGCACCAACGAACTACCCACACCCAATTTACAATAATGTATTGCCACATATCGATGTATTTTTAGAAAATGGCTATACAAAAGAAGAAATGAAAATGATTCAAGAAACTCGCAAGATTCTAGGCTTATCAGATGATGTAGCCATCACTGCTACTTGTGTACGTGTGCCTGTTTATAACTCACACTCTGTAGAAATCAATGTGACTTTCGAAAAAGATACAACTCCTGAAGAAATTCGTGCGATTTTAGAAAAAGCACCAGGCGTAATCGTATTAGATAAACCTGAGGAAAATGTATATCCAACACCATTACAAGCGACTGGACATGATGAAGTGTATGTAGGACGTATTCGTCGCGACATCTCTCAACCAAACAGCTTCCACATTTGGTGTGTAGGCGACAATATTCGTAAGGGTGCAGCAAGCAACGCCATCCAAATTGCGGAGTATATTGAGGAGCACGGTTTACGTAAATAGGGAGTAAGACAAAAGCTAAAAACGGACTCACAGTGTGAGTCCGTTTTGCTTTGTAGTCTTACCCCCGCAAGGCTGATTAGAATTAAGCAAATCACGAGTGATGAAGCTTAATTCAATCAGCTACTGCGTCTACTTCATATAAACTTTGCTTCATTAAAAGCTCTATTTAAATCCGCAGGCTTCTTCGTAAT
>CALALK010000145.1 GCA_937923125.1 uncultured Carnobacterium sp. | reverse complement strand
AAATAACAACACAAAACCCTGACCAGCGATGGCCAGGGTTATTTTTTATTATTTTTTGAACAGCATTCCAATGAGTTGCCCTACGAGACTGACAACAGCATACATCAGAATATAAATGGCTGCAGAGTCATTTAGTAAAAAGAGATTCGGAATCCATAAGAGACCAATAACAATTGGGAAATACCAATAATATCCAAACTTTACCGAAAACCGCGTCGAAGCAACAAAGACGATGACCGGAATTCCAATCAAAATAAAGAACATTGCACTTCCTGTATCTTGAATCAGAAAAACAGGGATTAAATAATAGAGTAAAGCAACAACAACGTACACCAGTAACTGTCTATACTTGGATGGCATCCTGACCCCTCCTCTATTGATTCTATTTTCCTATCTCCATCATACCATATCCATTTAAAAATGAGTGCTGTTTTGAGCACTAAAAAAGCATGAAACAAATTTGTTCCATGCTTACGATTCACTCTTTAGTTTTGTGAGAAGAGATTTTTGATGGCATCAAAAATCGATTGGAAGAATTGGGCGATTTTATCGAGCCATCCTTCGTTTTTGGCTTGTTCGACTAAGCTGTTAATCTTTTCGCCGACTGATTTTGACAAGCTATTTAATTGCTCTAATACTTGTTTGGAATCAATCGCACTTGTGTTTTGGTAGTTTTGCGCAAAAGCAACTAATGCATTAATTTGATCTTGAGAAATCACATTTTGTAATGAGTTGTTCTTCAAGGCCTCGTTAATAATGCGTTCGATATCTTCTTTTGTCGCTAATTGTCCTTGCTTTTGTTTGAGTTCGGCAAGTTCTTTTTTGATTTCAATCATCGCTTTATCGAGTTTTGAAGCATCAAACCCATTCGTATTGGCATTCTCTTGCGCGATTTTATTCGTGACTTCTAGCTCTTGTTGCGCCACTTCGGTACGTTTGGCATCCAGTTGCACCCCGTTAGCTTCAAAGGCTTTATACACCCCTGTTAAGGCGGATTCACCGGTTACTTTCGATACGGCTGCTACTTCGATTTCCGCATCCGTTACACCTGCCGTAATCGCCGCATTGGCATATTGCTCGGCTGTGACGAGTGTGATGTTTTCAGGCGTCTTGATTTTCACCTTCACTCCTGTACCTTTATCCGTCTTTTGAACCATCACAGACGAAATCATGACAGACGTATTCCCGTCACCACTTCCAAGATATTTGATTAAATCTTGTCCAGTAGCCGTTTCGGTTAATACGGTATTTGAATCTTTAATGCCTAATAATTCTGATGTTTGTTTAATTTGCGCTTCACTGAGTCCACCACCATAGACTACGGTTGGTTTTCCCCATTTTTCATTGACTGTCGTTGTATCAATGGCATATGCACTCTTCATGGATATACCCATTAAT
>CALALK010000144.1 GCA_937923125.1 uncultured Carnobacterium sp. | reverse complement strand
ACTAACGTCCCAAACGGCACAATATAGTGCGACAGGAAATTCTCAATTGTCCAGAACTCTTCGGCTGTCTTTTGCGGTGCTAACATAAAGTGATACACCAGCCCCGTTAGAAGAATCGCAACCGTCACGCCACCTTTCAAACGAAGGTCCATTTTACTCCAATGGCCGTCTTTGCGGTATTTGAAGAGCAAGTACACCATAAATACTCCAACGAGTAGATTCGACTGATTCGTGTAATAACGAAGTCCATGCCACCCGTGAAGCGTCATCTGCATTAGAAAACCGACAATCGCACAGGTCGCAACGATTCCTTTCGAGATTAGACTTGCTTTTAAAAATGTTGCTCTCTTCATTCAATTCCTCTTTCTCTTGACACTAATTCTCTTTATTATACCATATCTATCGCCTTTGTCAGTACTATTAACGTGTAATCAAAAAGGCTTGGCCACAAACAGCCAAACCTTTCTCACATTATGCTCTACGATGGTTCATTAAGTCATGTGGACTAACGACCGGAGTTGAGTTCACCCATCTCGCAAAATTGCGAAGCGGGAGATATAAAATATAGTAAATCACGATGTTTAACATTAAGGTTGCCCCGAGTCTGACTACTAAAAACTCGTTCCAATCCATGCTCGCCACTCCTCGTAAGGCATACACGAAGTAAACAGACACTTCGGTGAAGCTTAAGAAGAATACGAGGGCTAGCCCTAATGTAAATGGATTTTGAAGGATGTTCGAGCGAACTAAACGAATGATTCGTACAATCACCGCAAACAGCGCCATATAGACACCGAGAACTCCCGAGTAATAACTATCCACTAAAAATCCAGCGACCACGGTAAACCAGAACATGGATTTATGGTCAATCATAAAGTTTAACATCACGACAGCGATAATAATCATTCGAGGTGTTAAGCTATAGCCTGAGAAGAGAAATAATTTTGAAAAATGATTCGTTAACACTCCATCGGCTAAGAAAGCAAGAATATAAACAAATAACACCCAGTAAACTCTTTTTGAGACGCGCATTATTGCCCCTCGCTTTCGCTTGTACGAATAACAACCGTCACGTAACGAACGTCATTCGTATCCGCTGCTGGACGAATTTTCACTTCTTTATACAAGCCAAAACGGTCCATCGCCACTTCTTCAACCGTACCGATATATAGTGAGTTTGGAGAAATACCACCGAGACCACTTGTCACGACTTTATCCCCAACTTTGATATCTTGAGTTGCTTGAATTTGGCTCATCACTAACATATTCGTTTTATCGTCATAGCCAGTGATGGTTCCGTAGATTGGTTCTTTTTCGTTTTGAATCATCGCTGCTACACGCACTAATGTATTATCGGCATTCGATAATAGCGCTACACGTGCACTCGTTGGATTCACGTCCATGACTTTCCCTACAAGTCCATTATCACTCATAACAGACATTTGCGGTTGGATACCGTCATTAGACCCTTTATTAATCGTAATGACATCACGCCATGTATCTGGATTACGCGCAATCACCGTCGCATTCACTAACGTATAATCGTTCAGCGTATCTTGCAACTTGAGCGTTTCCTTCATTTTTTGGTTATCACGTTTTAACTCACTCAATTGAACTTCTAATTCATGAATGGTATCGATTTTTTGTTTTAACGATTGATTTTCTTGATACGTATTTGATAAATCACTCACGCTATCGATAAAATCATTAATACTATTTGCTGGATAAGAGACTAATCTTCCAAGAATATTGGTTACATCATTAACACCTTGAGTCACGATATTACTGCCGTAAGTAATGGAATACATGATCAATGCTAATGCCGTGATAATTCCGATTACCCAACCAATTAGTTTCTTATTTGAAAAAATTGGATTCACATCATCACTCCTCTTTATTTATTTTTCAACGGACTCTATTTTTTCATTAATGATGGATTTGCTAAAATTGCACCTGTTCCTAGTGCCACACAATCAAGTGGATCGTTGGCCACAAAGGCTGGTACTTGCGTTTCCTTCGAAATCATTTCAGCAAGGTGACGAAGCATTGCGCCTCCCCCTGTTAACACGATTCCATGATCAATAACGTCCGCAGAAATTTCTGGCGGTGTTTGTTCCAATACATCTTTTACTGCGTCTAAAATTTGATGAATAATTTCACTCATCGCAACTGCAATTTCTTTTGCAGGCACTTCAACAACACGTGGTAATCCCGTAACCATGTCACGACCACGCACTTGCATGCTTCCTTGTGCTTTTTCAACGGAAGCTGAACCTAACATAATTTTTAATTCTTCAGCCGTACGTTCCCCAATCAGTAAATTATACGTCTTACGAACATGCTGAATAATAGCCTCGTTTAACTCGTCTCCTCCGACACGAATCGAACGACTATTCACGATTCCACCAAGCGAAATCGTCGCCACATCTGTCGTACCGCCACCGATATCGACAAT
>CALALK010000143.1 GCA_937923125.1 uncultured Carnobacterium sp. | reverse complement strand
CATTTATCCTATTTTTATATTTTACATTTAATGAAATGAAATATCCGTTTACGGTAATTATGCCATTTGAATCCATTGTTACCCAGAGAAGGGGTACAGAATTAACGTTTGTACTATTATTGTTATTTAACGTTTTCTGTTTAATGGTTTACGTTATCGTAGAAGGAAAACAAAAGTTTGTAAAAGCGCCATTTCTATATATCATCGTTACGATGTACGCGTTAATGGCTCTTGCAGTTAATAACCAACAAGTGGAACAAAACAGGTCAGACAATATCACTGTAAAAATTGAGGAGTACTATAAAGAGCACGGATTTAACGCTTCTGTAAAGATAATTCCACCAGTGAATAATGATATGGCGAACATTAAAGTTTCTGAAAAACTAAGTTCAGGAAGTGAAGTAACATTCCAAAACAACGTGTTCTTAGAAAAAGGGACTAGTATTCGTGATATGCAGGAGTCAGTGAACACGTCCAATGTTTCAACAGAGGAAGCAAAGGTTCTTAAACTTCTATTCAATCAAAACTTTACATTTCTTAGAGGTGCATTTCTATTCAATTCTGATCTAGAATCTTCCGTTTATAAAGTGAAAAGAGTATTGGATGATAAAATCGAGGATATAGAAATTACAAATGTTAAAATAGATATGAATCCTTTAATCTCAGGAGAAGAACGATTAAAGAAATTGGCGCATCTTTCTTCAAAATATTATAAAGACAATTCTGTTACAGAAACGATTTATAATTTAACACTAGATGAGTTGCTTTCTAGTGAAACTGAGGTCATTACTGGTTATTTACGAGTGGATTACCGCAAGGCTTCTTCAATAGAAGAAATTTTATCGTTTGTATCTTCAAAATTTAATACGTTAAATAAGGGAGCACTTCCTGATGGAATCTATTTATTCGATGCCTATGTATTAGTTCCAGAGAAAGATACCATAAAAAATGATCAACAGTACCTTGCAGTCAAAGTCGAAGATGGAAAGATGAATGTCTATTGGCAAAATCGATAATACCCGAACTGGAGAGTAATTAAAAGGGGACTTCAAGGGCTCTAATACTGGTTATTTACTTTAATAACGCTGTATTTATTTGTGAAAAGTAAAATGATGTTGGAAATTCTATTGTTTTGTCATGAAAACAATAGAATTTTCTTGCATTTTTAAATACTTTCATGTACAATCATTGATGGTGTAAAAACCAAAAAAATTCACACCTAATTGGATGTTAAGATTGGTGCTTCTTTTAGAAGAGGTCTTATCGCTGAAAATTGGGGAGGAAAATATAAACCAAATTGGAGGAAAACAAAAATGGCAGTTATTTCAATGAAACAATTGTTAGAAGCTGGTGTACATTTCGGTCACCAAACACGTCGCTGGAACCCTAAGATGAAGAGATACATCTTCACAGAAAGAAATGGTATCTATATCATCGACCTACAAAAAACTGTTAAATTAGTGGACGATGCATACAACTATATGCATGAAGTTGCTGAAAACGGTGGTATTGCATTATTCGTTGGTACTAAAAAACAAGCACAAGATGCTGTTAAAGACGAAGCAATCCGTTCAGGTCAATACTACGTTAACCATCGTTGGTTAGGTGGTACTTTAACTAACTGGGATACAATCCAAACACGTATCAAACGTTTGAAAAAAATCAAAGAAATGCAAGAAGACGGCACTTTCGAAGTATTACCTAAAAAAGAAGTTGGTATTCTATTAAAAGAATTAGACAAACTTGAAAAATACTTAGGTGGTATTAAAGATATGCCACGCATTCCTGATGTAATGTTTATCGTTGACCCTCGTAAAGAACGCATTGCTGTTCAAGAAGCTCACAAATTAAACATTCCAATCGTTGCTATGGTTGACACAAACTGTGACCCAGATGAAATCGATGTTGTTATTCCATCAAATGATGATGCTATCCGCGCGGTTAAATTAATCGTTGCTAAAATGGCTGATGCATTCATCGAAGGTAACCAAGGTGAAGACGTAGCAGTAGACGTTGAAGACTTAGATAAAGATACTTCATTAGAAGATATCGAAAAATTAGTTGAAGGCGACAACGCTGAATAATCACTAACTGTTAAGCTGTTTGAATCAGAAAGAGGCGAAATAGACTTTTCAATTCAAACAGCTTTTTTTAAAAAGTTTGAAAAAATTTAAAAGCAAATTATAGGAGGAATTGAGAATGGCTCAAGTTACAGCTCAATTAGTAAAACAATTACGCGACATGACTGGCGTAGGTATGATGGATGCTAAAAAAGCATTAGTTCAAGTTGAAGGAGATATCGACAAAGCGGTTGACTACTTACGTGAAGCTGGTTTAGCAAAAGCTGCTAAGAAAGCAGACCGTATCGCTGCAGAAGGTATCACTAATGTTTTAGTTGAAGGAAACCGTGCAGTTATCTTAGAAGTAAATGCTGAAACTGACTTTGTTGCTAAAAACGATAAATTCCAAGCATTAGTTAAAGAAGTTTCTGAAGCAATCTTAAAAGCAAACCCTTCAACATTAGAAGAAGCTCTTGAAGTTGAAACTCCAAACGGTAAAGTTTCTGACGTTATTGCAGAAGCAACTACAGTTATCGGTGAAAAAATCACTTTACGTCGTTTCGAAATCGTTGAAAAATCTGATGCAGATGCATTCGGTGCATACTTACACATGGGTGGACGTATCGGTGTGTTAACTGTTGTTGAAGGTTCTACAGACGATGCAGCAGCTAAAGATGTTTCAATGCACATCGCTGCAATCAACCCTAAATATATTGACCGTTCACAAGTTTCTGAAGAAGAATTAGAACATGAAAAGAAAGTTCTTACTGAACAAGCATTAAACGAAGGTAAACCAGCTAACATCGTAGAAAAAATGATTGCTGGACGTTTAAACAAATTCTTAGCTGAAATCAGCTTAAACGACCAACCATTCGTTAAAGATCCAGATCAAACTGTATCTAAATTCGTTGCTTCTAAAGGCGGAAAAGTTAAATTATTCCACCGTTACGAAGTTGGTGAAGGTTTAGAAAAACGTGTTGATAACTTTGTAGAAGAAGTTATGGGACAAGTTAAAAAATAGTCACTAATGATGTGAGGGAATATGGTAGATAGCTACCCGCTATTCCCTTTTTTTATAAAGATTAAGGAGATAAAGCAATGGTTGAACCAAAATATAAACGTGTTGTTTTAAAATTAAGTGGTGAGGCATTAGCAGGCAAAGCAGGCTTCGGTATTAACCCACCAACGATTAAAGAAGTTGTTAAAGAGTTAAAAGAGGTTCATGATTTAGGTGTTGAAATCGCCATTGTAGTCGGCGGTGGTAACATTTGGCGTGGGATTACTGGTGAAGAAGTTGGTATGGAACGCGCTCAAGCAGACTACATGGGAATGTTAGCAACTGTTATGAATGCATTAGCACTTCAAGACGCTTTAGAAAATGTAGGAGTTCCAACTCGTGTTCAAACTTCTATTGATATGCGTCAAATCGCTGAACCTTACATCCGTCGTAGAGCTGTTCGTCACCTTGAAAAAGAACGTGTAGTGATTTTTGCCGGTGGTACAGGGAACCCTTACTTCTCAACAGATACAGCCGCTGCTTTACGTGCTGCTGAGATCGAAGCAGACGCAATCTTAATGGCGAAAAACAATGTGGATGGTGTTTATAGTGCCGACCCACGTGTAGACGTCAATGCGAAGAAATACAATGAATTAACACACTTAGATGTTATCCAAAAAGGTTTGAAGGTTATGGATACAACGGCAAGCTCACTTTCTATGGATAACGATATTCCTTTAGTGGTGTTTAATTTAAACGAACCAGGAAATATTAGACGCGTTGTATTAGGGGAGAACATTGGTACAACAGTTAGGGGGAAATAGGTAATGTCAACTAGCGAAATTTTAGCTCATACAAAAGAACGTATGAAAAAATCTGAAGATGCACTTCAACGTGAATTAGGCTCAATCCGTGCTGGACGTGCAAACGCAAGTCTTTTAGACCGTTTAGAAGTGGAATACTATGGAGCGTTAACTCCAGTAAACCAATTAGCTTCAATCACTGTTCCAGAAGCTCGTATGCTTTTAATTATACCATATGATAAATCTTCA
>CALALK010000142.1 GCA_937923125.1 uncultured Carnobacterium sp. | reverse complement strand
TAGATACTTTGAACAATTTCAGAAGGCGGACCCGCTGGAGACAAGGAAACTTTAAGGGAGAATAGAAAAAAGAGAAGGTAGGGAGACCTTCTCTTTGAATGGAGATAACGGAGTTTATTTATTTCTTCTTACGGTTGAGAATCGCGTTTAGGACGACGGCAAGGATGCTGGCCATAACGATTCCGTTTTTGAAGAACATGCTAAATTCTGTTGGGAGGCTATTGAATAAATTACTATTATTAAATCCGACACCGACAGCGATTGATACTGCAGCGATTAAGAAGTTGTGTTCGTTATTTGCAAAATCCACACGAGCAAGCATCTGCATCCCTTGAAGAGATACGAATCCGAACATCACAATCATCGCTCCACCAATGACTGGATCAGGAATGATTTGTGCTAAGGCGCCAAATTTTGGAAGAAGTCCTAATAATAGAAGAAAGCCTGCTGCGTAGTAAATTGGAAGACGTGTTTTGATGCCGGACATTTTCACTAAGCCCACGTTTTGAGAGAAACCTGTGTATGGGAAAGTATTAAAAATCCCACCAAGCAACACGGCCAACCCTTCCGCACGGTAACCATTACGAAGACGCGTTTCATCGATTGGATCATTCGTAATGTCAGAAAGTGCCAAGTACACCCCTGTCGATTCAACCATGGAAACCATCGCGATAACACACATCATGAAAATCGAAGTGAACTCAAATGTTGGCATTCCAAAGTAAAACGGTGTTGGAACGTGTAAGATTGGTGCTTTGACTACTGGAGCAGAGTCTACTAAGCCCATAAATGCCGCAAGAGTTGTACCGATGACTAATCCGATTAAAATAGAAATAGATTTTACGAATCCTTTTGTAAAGATGTTGATGAGTAAAATAATGGCAACTGTAACGAGCGACAAGGTCAGGCTACCAGCTGTTGGATCTGGAACATTACCACCCATATTTCCGATAGCAACCGGAATGAGCGTTAAACCGATTGTCGTAATCACAGATCCAGTAACGATGGCTGGGAAAAATCGTGCCAGTTTCGAGAAAACGCCAGAAATGAGAACGACGAAAATCCCGGACGCAATCAGTGCTCCGAACATCGCTCCACTACCATGGTTTTGACCGATGATCGTCAGTGGTGCCACCGATTGGAAAGCTACTCCTAAAACGACTGGAAGGCCGATACCGAAGTATTTATTTAATTGCAATTGTAG
>CALALK010000141.1 GCA_937923125.1 uncultured Carnobacterium sp. | reverse complement strand
GGAGCTCGTTCGAATACTATTGTTACTGTACCAACTCAAATTCGTTCTGAAAAATTAATCAAAAAAGATACAGATACGGTTTGGAATAAGACGCTTCAATTGATGGACTATGAAGAAAACTTCAAGTATCGTCTGCGTACGGTGAATAACACGAACGAAACCTTCCGTCACTTTGTTCTTTATGACAAATTGCCAGTGAAGGGCGATGTTCATGGCTTTGCCAATATCGTTACTGGACCAGTCGTTGCACCAGACGGATTTAAAGTTTATTACAATACTGGTTCAGATTTACCAGACAATCCAGCAGAAGGCGTGAATGCAGACGGCTGGGTAGAAAGTGTTGATGACTATAGCAAAGTAACCGC
Source organism: uncultured Carnobacterium sp. (assembly GCA_937923125.1). Taxonomy (GTDB): domain Bacteria; phylum Bacillota; class Bacilli; order Lactobacillales; family Aerococcaceae; genus Granulicatella. The sequence goes on along the minus strand of CALALK010000141.1, from coordinate 3,135 downwards.
GCTGAAAATCGTGATGGTTAATCCAGAAGTTATCGAACCAGGAGAAGATATCAACTTCGATGTTCCGATGAAATCGCCATCTTATGAAGAGAGCGGAGAGTTAAACGGAAAGATTTCTTCAAACACATATTACGTAAACCGTGATGCTGCAGATTTAGCAAACTTTGGGGTATCGAATACGGTTCAAAACCAATTACCTCAGTACTTCCTTGTTCGAAAAGAATGGAAAGATCGCAGTTCAGAAGTCACAAGTATTACGATGGAATTGTATCGTGAGTCTGAACCTGATAAAGTCGTTGCCACTATCGAGTTAAACGAAGAAAACGGCTGGAAAGGTACGTTGAAGAAGACGAGCAAAGATACCATCATTGATCCAAATATTAAGGATTGGAAAGTTCGTGAGAAATTACCAGAAAACTACGGTGATGACTATGAAGGGTCTCAAGAAAAATCGACGCAAGGATTCTATGTGTTAAATAAACGTGCGGAAACGCAGCATACTGTAGAAAAAACTTGGAATGATAGCGAAGATAAATTAGGTCTTCGTGCTCCAATTACGGTTCAATTGAAACAAAATGGCGTGGCTTACGGTACTCCAGTGACATTGAATGCAGCCAATGGTTGGAAATATACCTTTACAGGATTACCAAAATCACTCAACGGGAAAGCGTATGAATATACAGTGGATGAAATTTCAGTGCCTGCTGGATATTACAATGAAGTGAAGACGGAAGATGGCAAAACGACGATTACAAACCATCTAGTGGATCCAGTGAAAGTAGACCTTATTTTCACGAAGAAATTAGAAGGACGTTCAATCGTCGATGGAGAATTCACTTTCAACTTGTTGGATGAAAATGGGGAAGTCTTAGCGACAACAGCCGCACAAGCAGATGGCACAATTACCTTTAAAGATGTGACATTTGAAAAGGCTGGAACATACAAGTATAAAGTCGTCGAAGTCGCAGGAACGGATGAAACGATTCAATACGATTCAACCGAAAAAGAAGTGACGATTACGGTTACTCAAGACGGAAATGCTTATGTTGCCTCTGTAACGTATCCTGAAGATAAAGCCTTCAATAATACGTATACACCGCCAACGACCACTACGGAAGAACCACCTGTCACAACAGAAGGACCACCTGTCACAACAGAAGGACCACCTGTCACAACAGAAGAACCACCTGTTACAACAGAAGAACCACCTGTTACAACAGAGGTACCTCCAACACCAAAACAACCAGGGTTACCAAATACAGGTACAGAAAGTGGAGTTGTAGCAATTGTCGTAGCGTTAATGAGTACAGTTGCAGGACTCGTCTTATTGACAAAGAAAAAAGAAATGAATGCTTAATGCAATGAAGAAAAGTCTAGGTTATTGGCCTAGGCTTTTTCTTTTGTCTAAAAAGAGAGTTTAAACCACTTGATTTTAAAAGGAACAATTGATACAATGTAAAACGTAATTATTTCGATTTAGAAAGAAGAGAAGAAAATGGCAAAGAAATCTAAAATTGCAAAGTATCAAAAACAGCAAGCGCTCATCGAACGTTACGCTGAAAAACGCTATGCATTAAAGCAAGCTGGAGACATTGAAGGGCTAAGAAAACTTCCTAAAGATTCCAACCCGAACCGTCTCAACCGTCGCGATGAAATCGATGGTCGCCCAAGAGGAGTGATGCGTAAATTTGGAATGTCTCGTATTAAGTTTAGAGAATTAGCGCATCAAGGATTGATTCCAGGCGTTCAAAAAGCAAGCTGGTAGAAGAGGAGGTAAGGTTAATGAAACAAGATTTAGCAACGGCTTATCGTCAAATGAAGAGCCCAAACATCAAAACAAGAAAGAGAGCGTTAAAGCTGATCCACGAAGCAAAACGCGCAAAGAAAAAATAATAGGGGTAACCGGACTCACATTGTGGGTCTTTTTTTCTACGTGAGGCTCTCACCGGTGCAACGTTACAGCTATTATAATTTAATCCGAAGGATTCTCCGAAATCATGGTTTGCGTGTCTTTGAACGCATTTTGGATTCATGTTAGAATAGAACAGTAAACTATCCAAGGAGCTAATCAAATGAGTACAAAAACATGTAGCCAAACACGTGCGATTCAAGCGCGTAGAATTTTCCCATTCGATGTGAATATGCATAACACGCTTTTCGGAGGGAATTTAACACGAATTATTGATGACTGTGCGTCAATCACTGTATCCCGTCATTGCCGTCGTCTTGCGGTAACGGCATCGGTGGACGCGATGAATTATTTAAAACCACTTCCATTAGGACATTCTGTCTGCGTAGAGACGTATATCTCAGGAACAGGTAAGAAGAGTGTGGAAGTCTTCTGTAAAGTGGTCGGAGAAGATGTCTTGAACGGTGAACGCTATTTAGCGGCGACAAGCTTTTGGACATTTGTGGCACTTCCTCGCGATGGCGAAGGTGATTTTACAGTGGATGCCATCGTTCCAGAAACGGATGAAGAGAAATTCATCTGCAGCGGCTACGAAGAACGTCGTAAGGCCCGCTTGGAGCAACTTGGTCGTCAAGAAGCATTGATGGATCATATCACGGTTGTGAAGCCTTGGAATTTAGAAGAGAATGAATCTTAAACAAAATCTAAGAAAGTTGCTAAGGAACTTTTAGCAATCTCTGTTATAATGCATGTAACAACAAAAAAAGGAGTACATCGTGGACACTCAAAAAGCAATAGAACTCAATCGTAAAATCATTCGTATCGTAACGATTATCGGGATTATTTTAACGATTATTTTAGGATGGCTCGTGGCCAAGAATGATTATTTCGCTATAGATGGACCGTTCCGTCAGAGCATTGCCCACTCCGGATGGGTAGGGATTTTGATTTTTATCCTGATTCAAATTACGCAAGTGGTTTACCCGATTATTCCGGGAGGCTTAACTTGTGTCATCGGGCATATCGTATTCGGGCCTCTTTACGGCTGGATTTATAATTTTGTGGGAATCATGATTGGTTCTTGTATCAACTTCTGGTTAGCTCGTCGCTACGGAGAGACGTTGGCGAAGGCGTTCGTGGATGATGATACGTACAATAAATACATCGGTTATTTGGACAAAGGAAAACACTTCGAACGTTTCTTCTTTGGTGCAATGGTTCTTCCT
>CALALK010000140.1 GCA_937923125.1 uncultured Carnobacterium sp. | reverse complement strand
AGATGTATGAAGAGTTACTAAACGAAGGTGAAGTAAATCCAAAACAAGTCTTTCCTAAGATTCATATCGGGATTGCGGACAATTCTCAAATCAATCGTGTGTATAATTTCATTGAGAATTTTGAAAATTATACTGAACAAGAATTACACGATGAATTGATTGATATTGCGAATAAAAAGAAATAAAATATAAAGGATTGGGATAGTTATCTCAATCCTTTTATCATATACAAAGAGGTGGGAAAATGTTAGTTTCCGTAAATATTAGTGCCTATAATGAGCAAGATTACTTGCCTGAAATTTTTGAAAGTTTAAAAAATCAAACGTATCCATTAAAAAATATTGAAGTAGTATTAGTGAATGCAATGTCTACAGACAATACTCGTGCGTTAATGGATCAATTTAAAGAAGAAAATGAGCATTTATTTTATGGTGTGAAGATTCTCGATAATCCGAGAAAAACATTAAATACAGGCTTGAACTTAGGGTTTAAAAATTCAGAAGGTGATTGCTATTTAAAAGTAGATGCGCACTCACAAATTCCTACAAACTTTATCGAAGCCAATGTTAAAGTGATTGAATCAGGACAGAAAGTTTGCGGGGGTAAAAGACCAACTATTGTCCAAGCAGAAGATGATTTTTCAAAAACATTACATATCGTTGAGGAGTCTGCTCTTGGAAGTAGTATCGCGAACTACAGAAAAGGAGACACAAGCCGCTATGTCGATTCTGTATTTCAAGGAATGTATCACAGAGATGTCGTCGATACAGTTGGTTATTTTGACGAAAAATTAACACGTACAGAAGATAATGAGTATCACTACCGTATTCGTAAAAACGGATTTAAAATTTGGTACGACACTTCAATCGAGTCTTTCCAATATATTCGTCCAACTTTTACAAAGATGATTCAACAAAAATTTGCGAACGGTTATTGGATTGGATTAACCTCACATGTCTGTCGTGAATGCTTATCTTTATTCCATTTTGGTCCTGGAGTTTTTGTTGCCACTTTACTATTTTTAATGATGCTTACACCATTTAGTTTTGCACCATTATTAACAGTGTTTGGTCTATACTTATTAGCAGTTCTTGGCTTATCTGCTTTTGAAATTTCGAAACAAAAATATAACCACACATTATTGTTGATTCCTTTCATTATGATTGCGATTCATTTCGCATATGGTATTGGAACAATTAAAGGATGGATCTTTGGATTTGAATTTAAAAAAGAGTATTTTGACTCAGAAGATAAATCTTAAAATTCCTATAAATACTCATGAGTTCAAGTTTAATCTGTGGTATAATAAACTGATTGTATAGTTATTGGAGTGGAATGAATGAGAGTAAATGAAGAAAAAATTTCAAATAGAAGAAAGCAAAGAAAAAATCAGAAAAGAAGAAAAATTGTTTTTACAGTATTGCTAGCAATTGTTGCAGTAATTATAGCGTTAGCTGCTTATGCATGGAGTCGAATTTCTAAAGCAGAAGATGCGATTCATCAAAAGGTGGAAACTGTGCAATTACGTGATAAAGAATTAACAGATGATAGTAGTTTTTCGGTTCTTCTATTAGGAATTGATAATGGAGCATATGGTCGTGACACGGAAGTAGGTCGTTCGGATACGATGCTTCTTGTAACTGTAAACCCAAAACAAAAGAAAACGACAATGATTAGTATTCCTCGTGATTCATATACGGAAATCATCGGATATGGTACTTTTGATAAAATTAACCATGCGTATGCGTTTGGGAAAGAACAATTCTCAATTAACAGTGTACAAAATATGCTGAATGTTCCAATTGACTACTATGTAACTGTAGATATGCATGGATTGATGGGCCT
>CALALK010000139.1 GCA_937923125.1 uncultured Carnobacterium sp. | reverse complement strand
GAATAAATTGGTCGATAAAGACCGCGTACCATGCACCGGCGAGTCCCCATCCAAAGAAATTTACAAATACATATCCTACACTTAATCGAATGACGCATGATCCGATAAAGATGGCTATCAATGGCCATACCGTATCTCCGGCCCCACGTAATGCCCCTGAAGTAATCAGTTGATGGCTTTGGAACGGCTGAACAAACGCAACAATGGACAAAGCGATGACTGTATTCTGAATGATTTCACCATTATCCGTATAAAGCCCCGCCAATAAAGAAGCTCCAAAGTAAATAGATACTGACATCATGATTGCTAATGTTAATCCTATTCGCTGACACATCTTTGTATATCGTTCTGCTAATTTCTCATCTTTGGCGCCAAGGGACCGTCCCATTAATGAAGAAGCCGTAATTCCAAACGCTTGCGCCGGTGAATACGATAGCGACAGCACATTTAAAGCAATTTGGTGAGCAGCATACACATTGTTTCCTAACCCTGAAACAATCTTCAAGAACATAATGACTCCAAAACGAAGTGCCAACTGTTCTAACGCCGTTGGAATTCCGATTCGAACTAAATCTCTCATCACATCAACACTAAACTCAAACTTTTCCTTAAAGTCTAGTTTTAATACACTCTTTCCAGATAAGATATAACGAACATTCAATACCATCGCAATCAGATTTGATAAGGCAGTCGAAATCGCAGCCCCAGTAACACCTAAGGCCGGGAATCCAAACATTCCATAAATCAAAATGGCATTCCCTACAACGTTACAACTATTGGCAATAATATTATTCTTCATAGGAATTTTTGTTTCCCCAATTCCTCGAAGAGCCGCAGTCACAGTAAACGATAATGATTGGAAAATAAATCCAATTGTGACAATTCTAAAATAATCTACTCCGACATTAATAACCGTTGCATCTCCACCTAGCAACGATAAAATTTCCGGAGCGAATAATAGCATTAAAATAGCCGTTGGTGTTACACAGAAAATCATTGCTAGAATAATGACATGTTTTAAGATATTTCCCATACGATTGAATTTCTTCGCACCAAAATATCTAGCAATAATCGCAGTCCCACCAACATTTAAAGCTTGAATCAAACTAAGTCCTAGAAACATTGGTTGGTTCGTCATCCCAACAGCAGAAACGGCTGCAGCAGTGTTTCCTGGAATCTTACCGACCATCATCATGTCCACCATTCCAAAAAGCGCCCCGAGAAGGACCTCTACAAACACTGGCCAAACAATTACAAATATATTTTTTCTTAATTCTTTATTTGTCTGTTGTTGCTTTTCTTCCACGCAACCAATCCTTTCACTTTTATAAAAGTAGTTTCTATTCTACACCTGTTGCCAACTCAAAACAAATAAGCGACAAAAAATTTTGTCGCTTACACCTTTTATCGTTTGCCTTCCCACTCTGCATAGAATTGCTCTAAGTACATTTCTAAAAATTCATGTCGTCCTTTTGCTAATTTCTTACCATAGTCCGTATTCATCAATTCTTTTAACTTTAGTAATTTTTCATAGAAATGCATAATCGCAGTGGATTCCCCATTACGGTATTCTTCAGCCGTCATTTGTTTGCGCGGCTTCATATTTGGATGATGAATCGGTCTTCCTGTACTTCCAGAATAACACATCACTCTGGCAATACCGATAGCTCCAATAG
>CALALK010000138.1 GCA_937923125.1 uncultured Carnobacterium sp. | reverse complement strand
GGAATCCTTTTTGAAAGTCCAACAAATGTTTCGTTGAAAAAATATCAATGGAATCCGGAAGAGGATTAGCCCAATCTAAAATAAAGATTGGGCTTTTGTTTTAAAAAAGATACAAAATGAAAGATGCTTGGGAAATTATTCCAGCGTCTTTTTTTTCGTTCGAAATTATCATATATGGTAATTATCATATATGATAAATTTCAGTTTCAAAAAACTTTTTCGAAAAACTTTTTTTGTTTTAAGTTCATTTTAAGTAAGCTCGTTATGATTAAACCATCAACAAATAGTTGATAGGAAGCGAGGGGGACCAAAATGAAAAGAAACAGAATGATTGTTCTATTATCCACGATTACTATTGCAACAACTTTAGTTGCATGCCAAAACACACAAACACAAACACAAGCTGAGGCGACTTCTCAAGTCCAATCACAACAGAGTCCCCCAGCTAAACCTGGAGGAGAAGGGTTTGGCGGGAGCGACCAAGTGACACAAGGTGAGGCAGCAACAAATTTAACAACAGATGCAACAGTAACAGGAGAAACTTATGAATCTACCGGAGATGATGAAAATGCACTCCGTGTAACAGGAGCAACTGTCACATTAGACGGCGTAACGATTAACAAAACAGCCGGAGCGACATCGAATACAGAAAATGGAGACTTCTACGGAATGAACGCAGGATTCTTAGCAACCGATGGAGCAACGGTAACAATCACAAACTCAACCGTCAATACAACTGCACAAAACGGGAACGGGGTGTTCAGTTACGGCTCAGGAACGACCGTCAATGTATCAGACACAACAATCACAACAACAAAAGATAACTCAGGTGGTATCCAAACGACAGGTGGCGCTGCGATGAACGCGACAAACTTGACGGTGAACACCGCAGGAAATTCATCAGCAGCGATTCGTACAGACCGTGGTGGCGGTACGGTAGTCGTAGACAAAGGAACGTATACTTCTACAGGATACAACTCACCAGCCGTTTACTCTACAGCGAATATCACTGTTAAAAATGCAACATTGAACGCTGAAAACTCAGAAGCACTTGTAATCGAGGGTCAAAACTCTATCACATTAGAAAATACAAATGTAACAGGGAATATGAGTTCAACAGAGGGTAGCTCTTCAGACAATAACGTGCACAACGTGATGATTTACCAATCAATGTCAGGAGATGCGGAAAGTGGAACCTCTACTTTTACAATGAAAGGTGGCACTTTAACAGGACGTAACGGAGACCAAATCTACGTAACGAACACACACAGTGTTATCACTTTAGAAGACGTAACGATCACAAATCAAGATTCATCTGGCAGATTATTAGCCATCTTAGGAAATGATGCAACACGTGGCTGGGGTACAGCCGGTGCCAATGGTGGTCAAGTTGATTTAACAACGACGAACCAAACATTAACTGGAGCGATTGAGGTGGATACCGTATCTACATTGAACTTTACAATGGGCAAAGGAACAAACTTTACAGGTACCATCAATATCGTAAAAAATGCCGAAGGAGGGACTGCCGTGGACAATAACGCAGTAATCACAGTAGAAGAGGGGGCGACATGGACGTTGACAGGAAATGTCACAATCACATCATTAGAAAACAAAGGTACAATCAACTTTAACGGATATACAATCACATTAGCGGATGGTACGGTCCTAAAATAAAACTTAACTTACAGGAGCTAGGCTACGGTCTAGCTTCTTTTTTACTCAATGTTTTTACGAATGTCAATGTTTTGAAACTCTCGTTGATAAGGGAGTTTATAGATTTTTATAAGTGGATGAAAGCGAGATATTGTGATAAAATTAGAAAATAATCAACTAAAAAAAGAGGTGCACTTATGGATCAAAACGAAAACAAAAACCTTGAATCAGTTGCTGAAAAAGCTACAGAAGTGAAAGACGAAGTAGTAGAAGCAGCGAAAGAAACAGCTGAAGAAGTGAAAGAAGTAGCGGAAACAGTTGTTGAAGAAGCGAAAGAAGCAAAAGCTCCTGAAGCAGATGGCGACTTCAAAGAAGTTGTTGAAGACGTAAAAGAAAAAGCAGAAGAGGTTGCTGAAAAAGCAAAAGAAGTTGCTGGTGTTGCAAAAGAAAAAATCGGAGAAGCAGCAAGCAAAGTGTTCACAGAAGAAAATAAAGCAAAATTAAATGAAGCAACAGAAAAAGCTGTTGATAAAGTTGAAAGCTATAATAAAAATAATTTATTCGAAAAAATCTTCTTCGGTGTATCTATTGCTCTTGCAATCTTCACACTGTTAGTATTGTTAAACGGACTAAGTTTTGCGTTTGGTTCAAACGGCGGAATTAATACTACAAGTTTACAAGCAGCGTATATGGACCTTTCTAATAAAGTGAAGAACTTAAGCTTATACTTTGGTTTATCATTCTTCTTTGCATTAGTAGGTGCCGTATTTACTGGATATTTCTTATACCAAGCTCATAAAGAAAGCAAAAACTTATGGACTAACGTGAATGTAGCTTCATTAGCAATGGTAGTATCTGTCTTCTTAGGAAACATCTTAGGTGGCGGATTCTTAGATGCTCTTGGAAAATTATCTGATTTCTTTAGCGGAAAAGCAAATTCAGCAGTAAATGCACTTATTTCTGAAGCATTTGCAAACCCATTGGCAGTGAGCCGTACTGCACAACCATTCGTAGATGGATTACAAACAGGATCAAAAATTGCAATCTTCTTCTACTTAGTAGCATTCGCAGCATCAGTAGCGACAGTGTACTTCTACTACCAAAAATTATTCCAAAAGAAAGCTCAATAAGCGAGAGACCCAATGAAAAAATTCTTTCAAATCATTTTAGGAATTAGCTTCCTATTTCTATTAGTAGGTTGTAGCTCACAAGAGACTGCGACTTTCACTCAAAAATCAGGCGGTACGGACGTAACTTTAGTTTATACGTATGATAAAAAGACTGATACCGTGACAAAGATTAAGATTGAAACGAATGAGCCTGCTGAACACACTGAGGCTCGTAAGGATAACGAAAAACTCTTTGAAGAGATTAAAGGAATTGATGGAGTTGTGACTTCACTGACAGAAAAAGATGGCAAACTTATCTCATCAGTTGAAATCGACTTAACGAAATATAAGTTTTCAAAACTTAAAGAAAGTAACAACTACTTCTTTACAGGTCTTGTTCAAAGTGGTTTCTTAACAGAAGACGGAGATCACGCATCGTTCTCTAAGAGTAAAGAAGTTGCACTAAAACGCGGAATGACAGAACAAACGAAATAATGAAAAGACTCATGGATAAAATTTTCCATGGGTCTTTTTTGTTTTAAGTTCATTTTAAGTTCGCTTCGTATACTAAAACCATCAAGAAAAGGAATCGAGGAAAACGAGATGGAAAAGAAAAGACAATGGTTATTGACGACAACATTATTTATCTCTCTAGGTTTGGCCGCTTGCGGATCGCAAAGTGTATTAAGCCAAGCTGAAGCAAACACTCAAACAACAACAAAGACATCTACAACTTCAACTACGCAGACGGCTTCTTATTTTGAAGCAAGCGACTTAACAGCGACTTACGACGAAAGTAAGGCTTCAAAAATTTCGCTTCAAGGAACGACGGCTACTGTGTCAGGGGATGGCGTCGCGGTCAATGGAAGTACGGTAGAAATTACAAAAGCTGGAACGTATATCGTCGAAGGAACAGCGACGAAGGTTCAATTGAAAGTCGCAGCAGGCAAGGAAGATGAAGTACAAATCGTCTTCAAAAATGCGACTTTGAAGAATACGGAAGCTCCATTACTAGTCGACACGGCGAAAAAAGTAATTTTAACACTAGCCGATGGAACGAAAAATGAAGTGGCCGATGAATCAACATCAACGGTTAAAGGAGCAATTTACTCCGATAGCGACTTGACGATTAACGGTAAAGGTTCATTAACGGTAACAGGTGCAGCAAGCAACGCGATTAAATCAAAAGACGGCATTCGCATCGTGGATGCAACTGTTACAACAACCGCGAAAAAACACGGTGTAGCAGCCAACGACTTCGTGAATGTAACGGGGGCGACATTGAACTTATCAGCCGATGAAGACGGTATTCACTCAGACAATGAAGATGATGTATTGTTAGGAAATATTTACTTAACCAATACGAACATCACTGTAAATGCAGGAGATGATGGTATCAACGCTTCGAATACAATGCTCATCGACGAAGGTGCAACTATCGATGTACAAAAGAGTGAAGAAGGTCTTGAGGCTCGATTGATTCATCAAGTCGGTGGAACTGTCACAGTGAAATCTTCTGATGATGGATTGAATGCAAAAGACTGGACGTTAGAATCGTCTGAGACGCAAGGCCCAGGTCAACAAACGAAGACAGTGAAAGCCGAAGCCGCAAATGCGAAAAACTTGGATCAAGCAGGCGAAGTGAAGATTGTCATCGATGGCGGAACATTAACCGTGGATGCGGAAGGGGACGGACTTGATGCCAAC
>CALALK010000137.1 GCA_937923125.1 uncultured Carnobacterium sp. | reverse complement strand
CTGCGGAAAGAGGCGTCTTTTACTTTTTGCATTTGACTTGCGATTGGAATTTCATTTGGGAAGAGTTCGCCTTTGATGTCCAGTCCTGGCGCAAAACCGCATCGGTCAAGCCACTCCGGACTTGTCACCTCTGGGATCGGTTCGGCGTGGGCCTTGGAGGCGAAACGCTCTCTGCTATCGGCCACGATGTCCACCGGCAGATCCAGATTCACATGCTCCATCCATTTCCAACGATAATCGTCCGGCAAATGCAAGAGGAGAATCTGCGTCTTCCCTTCATGCTCGTAAATGTCCAGCACCTTGAAGTGGCTGTCGCGGTTCGCAACGTGTAGCCCCCAGTTGGTGCCGTGCTCCGCCTTCGATAAATCAAAGAGGTGGTTGGATAAAATGCTAAAGCGGTGCGTTGTCACCATGCCGCCAATACGACTAGTCGCATCGGTAAAGGCAGCGTTACGCACAATCTGCCCCACGTGGAACTTCGCCGCTTCTTCCGGCGTTAGGTTGATGTCTCTAGCAAAGAGCTGCAATCCCGGCAGCATCTCATTCATTAGTTGTTCGAGTTGTTGTATTTCTGTCATTCTACTTCTCCTGTCTTACCACAATGCACGTTCTAGTGTGTCGTTCTCGTACGGTTGGAGGTTCACTACGGCAGACTTGATCGTTCCATCCGCTTTCTTAGTCGTCTGTGGCTCTGATTCGCCGATTAACAGCACATTGATTCCTTCTTTTTTGGCAAATACGATCACCGATGTCCCTGATTCAGACACATAACACTCCACGATTTCGTAAGAGTCGCCTCCAGATTGGAAAGTCAGCCCTGCCCACTTGAAGTTCGCCTTCTCGCCATCGACTGTTGCATATTTGAAGAGCTGGTCTGGAACGGCTAAATCATAGTACTCACGCTGGGTCGCTGGACTCGTGCGCTCATAGATTTCGCCTCTCTTACGCGCGTAAATCGCCATCGCATCCGCAACCGATTGATTCGCAGACGCGTCAGAGGTGGCTTTCCATGTCGCATTATCGGTAAAGCCTTTTAGTAAATCAGCGTCCTTCACAACTTGGAACGCTGCTTTTGAGAGTGTCTCACGCGTCACATTCGTCGCATGAAGAACGATTGGCTCGCCGTCTTCGTACCCAAAGAGGAACGCCTCTTTCTTCGTAGCGTCCAGATACGCTTCCACCACCATCACTTCGTAGTCGTTTGAGGCCACAACGCCCATCATATTCCATTTGACCTTATCGCCATTGATGGTCGCAGCATCCATGTGAATCGCTTCGTGCAAGGCCTCGAAATGCTGCCCAGTAGACGCATTCCACCGCTTCATGAAGTCGCTAAATCCGCTCGAGTTAAAACGAACCAAGAGCTCCAAGTCCGAATAGGCATCGTCGATATCATCCTTGTCGCTTGGAAACTGCTCAAACATCTCGTCACGCACCTTCTTGGCCGCGGCTAACCCTTCCGTAATATCGGCATCCTTGGCCGCCACATTATACGATAAGAGCAACATCTCAAAATACGTCGCGTGCTCCGTCTGGGCAACCGTCGTCGGTGACACCGTTGTCGCTTGAACAGTTGTAGGCGCCTGGGTT
>CALALK010000136.1 GCA_937923125.1 uncultured Carnobacterium sp. | reverse complement strand
TTGAAGAAGCGAAAGAAGCCTTACTTGGCCTTGGCTATTCTGCAAAAGAAATTACAAAGATTTGGAAGTCGCTGGAAGCTGCTGCTCCAAGTACGACGCAAGAGGCATTAAAAGTAGCCTTTAAACTATTGATGAAATAATGGAGGATTATCGTGGAGGAAGAACGTTTTATTGACGGAAACCCGCTTGACGAAGGGGAAGTACAAGCCGAATTATCACTAAGACCACAGACGTTGCAACAATATATCGGTCAACAAAAAGTAAAAGAAGAACTGGCTATCTATATTCAAGCGGCGCGTAGTCGTTCTGAAGCCTTGGATCACGTATTACTATACGGACCTCCAGGACTTGGGAAGACGACCTTAGCGATGGTGATTGCCAACGAATTAGAAGTCGGCATTAAGACGACGAGTGGCCCTGCGATTGAACGCCCAGGGGACTTAGTGGCTCTCTTAAACGACTTAGAAGCCGGAGATGTCTTATTTATCGATGAGATTCACCGTTTGCCACGTGTCGTGGAAGAGATGTTGTATTCTGCGATGGAAGATTTCTTCGTAGATATCGTGGTGGGTCAAGGGCCAACTGCGCATCCGGTACATTTTCCATTGCCACCGTTCACGTTAATTGGGGCGACGACTCGTGCAGGGGCTCTTTCTGCACCGCTTCGTGACCGTTTTGGAATTGTGGAGCATATGGAGTATTACGATGAGGCTTCACTTTCTGAGATTGTAAAACGCAGTGCGAATGTTTTTGATAGTGAAATTAAAGATGAGGCAGCTCTTGAGATTGCGCTTCGTTCTCGTGGAACACCGCGTATTGCCAACCGCCTCTTGAAACGTGTACGTGACTTTTCTCAAGTGTACGAAGAAGGCATCATTTCAAAAGAGATTACGCAGCAAGCATTGAAGGTCTTACGTGTGGATGCTAAAGGGCTTGACCATATTGACCGTAAATTGTTGACGGCGATGATTGATTTATACGATGGTGGCCCAGTTGGACTTGGTGCCATTGCGGCAAATATTTCAGAAGATGCGGAAACTATTGAAGATATGTATGAACCGTATTTATTGCAAATTGGATTTTTAAAACGGACATCACGCGGTCGTGTGGTGACGCCTGAAGGATATGCTCACTTAGGGCGCTTATATCCTTTATCGTAAGAAAGGAACTAGAAATGAACTATACAACAAAAGATTTTGACTTCGATTTACCCGAAGAATTAATCGCACAAACTCCATTGAAAGACCGTACGTCTTCACGTTTATTAGTGGTGAATAAAACAACACATACCATTGAAGATAAACATTTTTCTGACCTTTTAGATGAGTTGGAAGAAGGAGATACACTTGTTGTCAATAACACGCGTGTATTGCCAGCACGTCTTTATGGAACGAAAGAAGAAACAGGTGCTCATATTGAGGTCTTACTATTAACGAATACGGAAGGCGACAAGTGGGAAACGCTTGTGAAACCTGCAAAACGGATGAAAGTCGGTAGTGTTGTTTCTTTTGGAGATGGTAGACTCAAAGCGACAGTTGTCGAAGAATTAGAACAAGGTGGACGTATCATTGAGTTTTCTTACGAAGGAGTATTCCTAGAAGTGTTGGAATCTCTTGGTGAAATGCCATTACCACCTTATATCAAAGAACGTTTAGAAGATAAAGAACGTTATCAAACAGTGTATGCGAAAGAAAATGGATCTGCAGCAGCACCAACAGCTGGATTGCACTTTACAGAAGAGTTAATGCAACAAATCCGTGACAAGGGTGTCAATATTGTTCCAGTCACATTGCACGTAGGATTGGGAACCTTTAGACCCGTTTCGGTGGATTCGCTAGAAGACCATAAGATGCATTCTGAGTATTACAATGTATCCAAAGAAACTGCGGATATGATTGAAGCGACAAAGAAAGCTGGTAAACGTGTGATTGCAGTTGGTACGACTTCGATTCGTACGTTAGAAACCGTTGCTAGAGACAATAACGGACATGTGGTGCCTGCGAGTGGGTGGACGGATATTTTCATCTCGCCTGGATATGAGTTTCGTGTGGTGGATGCGTTTGTAACGAATTTCCACTTGCCAAAATCAACGCTTGTGATGCTTGTCAGTGCTTATCTTGGACGTGAATTCACACTAGAAGCGTATCAGCATGCCATCGAAGAACGTTACCGCTTCTTTAGTTTTGGCGATGCAATGTTTGTGCATAAATAAAGGGAAAAGACCTTCGGTCTAACTACGAACCATAGGGATATCTTCATGGTAGAGATAATAGCTGTACCGGATTGAGCCTTTTGTCTCAATCCTACCGAGCTTCAAACTGACTCTAGGAAATGAATTTCCAGAGTCAGTAATTCACATCGGTTACTAAACCGTACTACAATCATTATT
>CALALK010000135.1 GCA_937923125.1 uncultured Carnobacterium sp. | reverse complement strand
TAAGAAAAAGAGCTAAAATTATCATATATGATAATTTTAGCTCTTTTATTTGTTATTCAACTTCAGTATATTCACCGTCGATGATGGCTTCATCAGATTCTAAGTACTCTTTAAAATCATCCGACAGATCATTGATAGAGACGTCTTCTTCGATAAATTCGCCTTTTAATAACTTTTCAAAGGTATTAGCTAAACGCTCTGCGGAAGGTTTGAACGTGTAATAAGTCAATCCTCCTGAGAACACGCCACCTATGATTGGAATGACCTTTGTAACGGTCTTTTGGGCAGACATCTTCGTAATCTTCCAGCCAAGAAAGGCACCGACCTTCTTCATAATCGGATACCACATTTTCTTTGTAAGGGCCGTTGTAACAACTTTTTTACCTACTTTTTCTGCGATATTTTTCGAAACTTTTGTAATCAAGGCTGCCGCCCCACCTGCACCGAGCATGATTCCTAAATAACCAATCATTCGAGCCTTTGCTTCTTCTGGTAATTCATCAAACTCACCTGTAAATAACTCTTCTTCCCCAAAAAGATAAGCCAATTGCTGTGCTAGATTGAGTGAAAATCCAAAGTATTGAACAATGTCTGCTCCCCCAGACAGAGTAGCGGTGATTGGGTTTGAAGGTAGTCCAGCCACAAAAGACGTTAAGGCTGTTTTCTTCGTAGTGTTATTAATAATTTTCGTAGCTCTTTTTCGTAAAGCTTCCGGCGTAAAAACGGATTGCGGTCCATTTTTTAGAATGATATCTAAATATTCGCTCCCTTTAAATTCCTTTCTAAGAAATTCCTCACGACTAACCTTCACAAAAGGTAGTTTTGTCGTTTTTGATAAGGTTGATAGCACTAATTGATTTAAATCCTCTGATTTATTACCCATTTTTCTCCCAACTTTCTTCTTCTGACGTATTTTTGCACTATTTGCACACATTTTATCAAAAAGAATTCTCTATTACAATATGAGTTTGGGCAATGAAAAGAACATTCATTACCATATTTGGTAATGAATGTTCTGCCTCTACATTTTTTTAATAAAAACGATATAGTTTTAGATATTTGCTAAGTAAGTTGTTAAACGAGCAACAACTTCTTTTAAGTTTTCCATTGAAGCAGCGTAACTGAAACGAACATAGCTTTCGCCACCAGGTCCGAAAGATACCCCTGGGATTAGCGCTACTTTTGCTTTTGGAGCAAGATCACGAACGAATGCCCATGAGTCAGTGCCGCATTTTGCAGGAATTTTCGCGAATAAGTAGAACGCACCGTCAGGACTTGCTACTTCGAAGCCAAGTTTCTTCAACTCAGCCGCAAGATAGTCACGACGCTCGCTATATTCCACCATCATTTTCGCGCAGTCATCTTGGCCGTGTAACATCGCCGCAAGCGCTCCGTATTGCGCAAAGCTTGTTGGAGCTGTCACCATGTATTGGTGAGTTTTTACGACTTCGTTCATGAAGTGTGTTGGCCCTAAGATGAATCCGATACGCCATCCTGTCATTGCGTGTGATTTTGATAAACCAGTGATGACAATCGTTTGGTCCGGTAAAATATTCGCAAGAGAGTAGTGAGTCTTGTCGTATGTTAATTCTGCGTAGACTTCATCGCAAAGCGCCCATAGTTGGTGCTCTTTAATCACTTCGGCTAAGTCTTCTAATTGTTCTTTAGAGTAAGTCACGCCTGTTGGGTTACTTGGGTATACAAGAACCACCGCTTTGAAGTTTTTGTCTGGGTTTGCTTCGATGGTTTCGCGTAATTTATCCGCTGTTAAAATGAAGCCGTCGTTACTTGTGTCCACCGTAATGAAGTTCCCTTGGTTCACCAATGTGATTGGCAAGTAGAGTGGGAAGACTGGTGTTGGCACGATGACTGTGTCGCCAGGGTTTAAGATGGCTTGTAAGCTTGCCGCAATTCCTTCTGTTGCCCCGATAGTTGTAATCACTTGGTCTCCAGTGTAATTGAAATTAAATTTTTTGTTGTAATACGCAGCCGCAGCTTGTCTCAGTTCAGGAATCCCTGAGTTTGGTGTGTAGTGTGAGTGGTTGTCTTTAATCGCTTGGATAGCCGCCTCTTTAATATGCTCAGGTGTGTCAAAGTTTGGTTCTCCAAGAGTTAATTTGATAATGCCAGGAATCGAAGAAACTTCTGCGTCGAATTGACGAATATCAGAAACTCCAATGCCTTCTACGATTTTGTTAAATGGATGTTCTACTGTCATAGGAATCCTCCTTTTTATTCATAGGAAAATTGTATCTTGTTTTGAGAAAGAGTGCAACGAGAAGTATAGAATTTTACAAAGAAAATAAAAAACGCTGGGAATTTATCCAATCTATCTTTCTGCCTATGAATTCTAAGGAAAATAGTGTATAATCTCTTTGAGAATATCGGTTAGCAGTCAAAGTGCGAGCCACCCTAGAACATGTAGGGGTGGAGTGTGCACTTTTTTTGTGCAATGAAACGGAAGTGAGGGATAGTATGCAGACAGAATTTGATACCATTGCGGCGATTTCAACGGCGCCTGGCGAAGGGGCTATCGGGATTGTTCGTATTAGTGGAGATGATGCGATTCGCATTGCCGACGAAGTGTATCGATTGAAAGAGAAACGATTAAAAGAACAGCCAAGTCATACGATTCACTATGGGCATATCGTGGATCCAAAGAACGATGAAGTCATCGATGAAGTGATGGTGACGGTACTTCGCGCGCCGAAGACGTTTACGCGTGAGGATGTTGTGGAAATCAACTGTCACGGTGGAATTGTGGCGATTAACCGCATCTTGCAACTCGTTCTTCGCATGGGAGCACGTCTGGCTGAGCCTGGTGAATTTACAAAACGCGCCTTCTTGAATGGACGTATTGACTTA
>CALALK010000134.1 GCA_937923125.1 uncultured Carnobacterium sp. | reverse complement strand
ATGTATAAAGCATATTTTATTGATTTAGATGGAACAATGTATCGTGGGAAAGACCGTATTCCAACGGCAGAAGCCTTTATTAAAAGATTGCAAGAAGCAGAAATTCCATTCCTATTTGTAACTAATAACGCTACAAAAACACCTGCACAAGTGGCAGAAAACTTACGTGTGAACTATGGTACTGAAGTATCAGCAGACGAAGTGTATACAAGCGGTGTGGCCGCAGTGGATTACTTGAAGTCTCACTTCAACGTAAATCGTATCATGGTGATTGGCGAAGAAGCGATTAAAGGACAAGTGGAAGCAGCAGGATATACGCTTGTTTCTGAAAATCCAGAAGTCGTATTACAATCCCTTGACCGTAATGTCACTTATAAAGACTTAGAAACAGCAACACTTGCGATTCGTAATGGTGCAACGTATATCGTAACCAATATCGATTCGAACTTACCAAGCGAAAAAGGCCCAATCCCAGGGTCAGGTGCCATCACAGGTTTCTTAAAAGTGGCAACACAAGTAGAGCCCATTATTATTGGAAAACCAAGTAGTGTGATTATGGAGTCTGCATTAGAGTACTTAAATGCCAAATTCCCAGACCGTCATTTTACAAAAGAAGACATCGCAATGGTCGGAGATAACTACCAAACGGATATTCAAGCCGGCATTCAATACGGCATGAATACGCTGATGGTATTAACAGGATTTTCAACACGTGAAGACTTAGAAAAAGTGGAAGAACAACCAACGCACTTGGTAGAGGACTTGAGTGAATGGACTATTTAACTAGAACTTACCGAGTGCCAAAATGGATCACTTCCATCGCGCTATTCTTATTCTTCTTAAGTCTAGGAATTACCTTTGTGATTTTCTTTGAGCCGATGTATCATTGGTCGATTGGTTGGTTTGGAGTCGAAAAACAGACAGGATACAGTGCTGATGTTCTGAAGATGAACTATCACGAACTCATTCGCTATTTAACGAATCCACTGGTTGATCCGTTGAAGATGACTGATTTTCCAAGTTCAGAACAGGGATTATTCCACTTCTTCGAGGTGAAACGTCTCTTCTTCGTGAACTTTGCGGTATTACTAGCTTCAGGGCTTATCAGTTTCTTTGGGGTACGATATTTACGACAAAGAAGACAAATGTGGCAATTACGCAGACCTATTCGCTGGCTTGTTTTAATTCCAGTTGTCGTTTGTTTTGCGATTGCTGCATTCTTCGATACGCTCTTTGTAAAGTTCCATCAAGTGTTCTTTAATAATGATGCGTGGATGTTCGATCCGAAAAATGACCCGATTATTTTAGCATTGCCTGAAGAATTCTTTATGCTGTGTTTTGCCGTAGTATTCACCTTTTTATTGGTGGGGCTTTTAGGCACAAACTTTGCGATTAAACGATTAAAAGAAATTTAAAACTATAAGAAGCGAGAGCTCTTTTCGAAAAAGAAGAGTTCTCTTTTTTTTGTGCATTAAAAATTCGCATATGAGCGGAATTTCACACGAAAAAATGGTACAATGTAAACGATAAACATTTAATGAAATATGGAGTGGAATAATGA
>CALALK010000133.1 GCA_937923125.1 uncultured Carnobacterium sp. | reverse complement strand
CCGATGAAATGTGGATTCCATCAAAATCAAAAGGCAGAAGCAAAGAAACTCATTAGTACAATTGAAGGATTAAAAGGGTAGAAACATGGATATCATTAGTTCAACTAAAAATGAAAAAATCAAAGAACTCGCAAAACTTCAAACCGCTAAGGGACGTAAAAAAGCAGGATTGTATCTCCTTGAAGGTGAGCATCTTGTAGAAGAAGCGATTAAAGAAAAAGCTCCAATTGAATTGATTGTCGTTTCAAGTAATCGAATGGAAGATTATCAGTATCTTTTAGAGCAAACAGAAGTAGATGTTCTAGTCGTATCTCAAGAAGTCTTTCAGAAGTTATCAATGACGGAAACGACGCAAGGGATTTTAGCGATTGTTAGAATTGAAAATCAAACAGAACCTCCATACAGTGGGCGTATTATTGTATTAGATACAGTCCAAGATCCAGGAAATTTAGGAACAATTGTAAGAACAGCAGATGCTGCTGGTTTTGATGCGGTTGTTTTAGGAACGGGAACTGTTGATTTATATAATGATAAAGTAATTCGCTCTATGCAAGGAAGTCATTTTCATATTCCAGTTTTCCAAGCAGATTTACGAGAATACTTACCAGCTCTTAAAAATCAAGGGGTAGAAGTGGCTGTTACTGCGCTCCATCGTGATTCAAAAGATTATTCAATTTTACAAGGGAAATCGGATATCGCTATTATTGTTGGAAATGAAGGCCATGGTGTCTCAAGCGAAGTGATAGAGATTGCAGATTTAGTAGTTACGATTCCAATGTTTGGAAAAGCTGAATCACTAAATGTTGCAATTGCTTCGGCATTACTAATGTATAAAACGAAAGAGTCAAAGGAGTAGTGAATGGACAATAGACCAAACCCAATGGGAAGAAAACGCCCGATTCTTGAAACTGTTAGAAATATGACTTTCATATTTTTTGTTTTAAGTGGTATAGCGGCACTATACAATTTTGCTCTTGCTGCGAGAGTATTCATCATGGCAGTGGTGATGATCGTCATCTATGGGCTAA
>CALALK010000132.1 GCA_937923125.1 uncultured Carnobacterium sp. | reverse complement strand
CCAACACAGTGAAAGAACGTTTCTCAAACGTCCCAGGCGTGACAAACGTTGAAGTCAGCTTAGAAAACAAAGTAGCTACAGTCGAAGGAGACGCAAGCGTCGACGCATTACAAGCATCCCTCGAAGGCACAAAATACAGCATCAAAAAATAACCCAACCCAAAAAGGCAGAGCGATTTTTTCGCCCGGCCTTTTTTCTATCTCTCATTCTTCCTCTACAATCCATTGTTAGAAGAAGTAATAAAGTGGAGCGTTGCGAACAACCCTAAGATTCTTATTTGCATTTTCCACTTTGTCTAGATTCAACTGCCCCCATGGTTGAAGTAAAAAAATAGAGCGTTGCTCACAACACCTGGTGTGGTTTCGAGGAACCTACTCCCGTCTCAGCGCCTGATTCGATTCTGTCTCCTTTCTCTGCAATCCATGGTTAGAAGAAGTAATAAAGTAGAGCGTTGCGAAAAAAACACCTAGGATTCTATACGAGTAGTAGTCGCGAGTGTACTCGATGCGAATTACAGACTCAGGAAATGAAATTTCCTAGAGTCTGTTTGAGGCTCGAGAGGTCTGAGACCTTGGCTCAGACCGGTACAGCCATTACTACTCGTATGAGAAAATCCTAGGTGTTTCAAGAGCAACGCTCTTGTTTATTTATTCATTGTTTTGTTTATTTTACTTCAACACGATCTAACCATGGAGTTGCAGTTTCATCTAAAACAACATTAAGGTCCTCGATGTTCTTACGTCCTTGGTTTGCCAACCACGCACGACCAGCTTCTTCCCCTTCAGTCGCAAACACAGCTACAGAATCTTTCCATGTTGCACGACCACATAACACACCATTGAAAGTAGAACCAGCTTCTTTCGCAAAGCGTAGCGTTTCTTGGAATAATTCAGCAGAAACACCAGCACTTAAGAAGATGAATGGTAGGTCAGTAATCTCAGATTGTTCTTTGAATAAACGTAACGCTTCTTCGCGAGTATACACAGGTTCAACGCCTTCTTTAGTGAAGCCTTCTACGAAGTTCATGTTTACTGGAACTTCCACTTTTAATACGTCAACGTTGTAACGTGGGTCAGAGAAGACTTTCATTGCGTCGTTTACTTTATGAGGTTTTACTTTAGCGTATGCAGCTGATTTCACATCGTCGTCACTTGCTTCGTAAGAAACGATTTCTAAGAAGAATGGAATATCTTCTGCCACACATTCGCTACCAACACGTTCTACCCATGCATGTTTGATGTCGTTGATTGCTGGATCTTCGTCAATATCATAGTATAAAAGAACTTTAACAGCGTCAGCGCCTAATTCTTTAATACGTTTTGCAGACCAGATTGGAAGTAAGTCTGGTAAACGACCGATTTCAGTTGCATCGTAACCAGTTTTTTCGTAAGAGATTAAAAGTCCGCAGTCTTCGTGGCGTAATTTTGCAGCTGGAAGACCGTATTCTGGGTCTAAAAGGATTGAAGAAGAGTATTTTGTTAATTCTTCAGAGATTAATTCTTTGAAGCGGATGATACCTTCGTCACCTTTTACATTTGGGTTTCCTGCAGCAATCATTTTTTTCAATGAACCACGTTGGTCAATCGCTAAAGCACCGATGACATGGTTTTTGTTTGAAAGTTTTACTAAGTGATCATATTTTCCTTTTGTTAATACTAATTTTGACATAATAACACTCCTTAAGTTATGGATTGGGGCACTCTCACGCCTCGTACTCACTGTCTTTTTGATTATTTTACTTCGAAATAAGGCTTACCGTCTAAGTAAGTCGCTTTGAGTTGTAACTCATCGTCTAATACGATGAAGTCCGCTGCGTACCCTGGGTCGATGCGTCCGCAAACGTCGTCGATACCGACTGATTTTGCAGGAACAAGGCTAGCCATTGTAAGAGCTTCGTGTGGAGTCGCAATGCCCCATTTCACAACGTTTTGAACCCCTTGGATGAGTTCCAAGATACTTCCAGCAAGGCTTCCGCCATCTTTCAAGCGAGCCGTACCGTCTTTTACGATTACAGGGAATTCTCCAAGCATCGATTCGCATTCGCCCATACCGCCCGCACGCATGCAGTCTGTAATAAGGGCTACATGGTCGTGACCGCAACATTTCATAACGATACTTGCGCTCACTGGGTGAACGTGGTGACCGTCACAGATGAGTTCGTCGAATACGTTTGGCAATGTGAGTGCCGCACCGACAACACCTGGTTCGCGGTGATGTAAGCCGCGCATTCCGTT
>CALALK010000131.1 GCA_937923125.1 uncultured Carnobacterium sp. | reverse complement strand
TTTCCTCCAACTTGGTCAATGGAAAGATTCATTTTTCCATTCTCATCACTAAAGATACGCATTCCAGCAATCTTTCTTGCTAAATAGGACGCATCATCTCTAGTATCATCAGGTCCTACTCCCACTAATAACAGGAATCCTTGGTTGATTTCACCAACAACTGAATCTTCAATCGATACGCTAGCGGACTTCACTCGTTGTAATACAATTCTCATGAATTCCTCCTATGAAATCACACGACGTACACTGTATACATCTGGAATCTGTTTAATTTTATCCACAATAAAATCTAATTGTTGCGTATTTAGAATTCCGATATTCACAGAGATCGTCGCAATCTTATTCGCATCGACTTTACCATTAACAGAATTCAATGATTTAGTCGTACTATTAATAACGTTTAAGACTTCGTTTAACAATCCATTTCTATTGTATCCTTCTACGACAAGCTCCGTATCATATTGCTGACTTGTATTAGCTGTATCTTCCCAATCAACTTCAATTAAACGACTTTGTTCGTTCTCTGGTACTTGAACGTTTGGACAGTCTTTTCTATGAACAGAAATCCCACGTCCTTTTGTAATATAACCAACAATATCGTCCCCTGGAACTGGGTTACAACAACGACTTAAACGGATAAGTAGATTGTCCACTCCTTCGATGACAACGCCACCTTCGTGACGAATCTTCATCTTTTGACTTTCTTTCTTCTGACCTTGAGGAGTTGTTTTCTCAAAGGCAGTCTCCACTACTTTTTGCTCTTCGATTTCTCGACGAGCCTTTTCTGTCATCTTATTGGCAACCGTTTGATACGAAATCTCACCAAATCCAATTGCAGCAAACAAGTCTTCTTCTGTTCCAAAATTGAAACGAGTGGCAATATCCTTCATTCCTTGTTTGGTCATGAAGTCCTTGAAATTAAATCCAAGTTCTGTAATTTGTTTTTCTAGTAATTCGCGACCCTTAATAATATTCTCATCACGGTCTTGTAACTTGAAGAATCGTTTGATTTTATTTTTTGCACGAGTCGTAAATACTAAATTAATCCAGTCACGTGAAGGTCCAAATGAATTCGCAGACGTTAATACTTCTACGATATCTCCAGTCTTCAACTGATAGTTCAATGGAACAATCTTATTATTGACTTTGGCACCGACTGTTTTGTTTCCGACTTCAGTATGGATATTATAAGCAAAATCAAGTGGGCCAGAACCTAAAGGAAGCTCAGATACATCTCCTTTTGGTGTAAAGACATAGACCTTATCGCCAAAGATGTCTTCCTTCACGCTATTCATGAAGTCTTTGGCATCTTTCGTTTCATTTTGTAGTTCAATTAAGTCTTTGAACCAATCCAATTGTTTTTGCAATGGATCGTTCGTCACTTTTTCTTTATTTCCTTCTTTATAAGCCCAGTGAGCCGCAACCCCGTATTCAGCAACTCTGTGCATTTCAAACGTACGGATTTGAATTTCTACTGGTCGTCCGCCCGGTCCGATCACGGTTGTGTGGATGGATTGATACATATTCGCCTTTGGAATCGCAATATAGTCTTTAAAACGACCTGGCATTGGTTTCCATTTTGTATGAATCGCTCCAAGAACAGCGTAGCAATCTTTAATGCTATCTACTAATACACGGATGGCAAGTAAATCGTAAATCTCACTAAACTGTTTCTTTTGGTCCTTCATTTTACGGTAGATGGAATAAATATGTTTTGGACGTCCGTAAATGACCGCATCAATTTCCAAATCTTTTGTCGCTTCTTTAATATTTTCAATCGTTGTATTAATGTACTCTTCTCGTTCATCACGTTTGGAATTCATTAAATGCACGATACGATAATATTGCTGTGGGTTTAAATAACGAAGAGACGTATCTTCTAATTCCCACTTAATTTTATTCATCCCTAAACGATGTGCGAGCGGTGCATAAATTTCAAGGGTTTCTTCAGCAATCATGCGTTGCTTTTCAGGCTTATGGAATTTCAACGTACGTAAATTATGCAAACGGTCCGCTAATTTCACCATGATTACACGAAGGTCATTGGCCATCGCAAGAAGCATCTTACGGTGATTTTCCGCTTGTTGCTCTGCATGAGATTTATATTTAATTTTCCCTAGTTTTGTTACACCTTCAACGAGAAATGCAACATCTTTTCCAAATTCGTATTCAATATCATCAATACTAAACCCAGTATCTTCGACGACATCATGAAGAAACCCAGTCGCAATCGTGTCTGGATCCAGCTTTAATTCAGCAAGAATTCCAGCTACTTGAATGGGATGCACAATATAAGCTTCTCCAGATTTACGAATTTGTTCTTTATGAGCATATGTCGCAAAATAGATCGCTTTTTCAATAAATTTAATATGTGTTTCGTTCATGTACTCCTTACACATTGCAAGGACATCATCTGAGGTATAAGTCTTATTTTTAGACATTTGTAAACTCCTTAAGCATTTCTTGCTTCAATGTAATCTTTATAGTAACGCGACATGAGACTATCGTCAACTATTGGTTCTTATAATAACTCACATTGATAGGAAACTGCAGCTAGTGCGTATAATGGTGCTGTTTCAGCGCGTAAAATACGTGGCCCAAGAGAACATGGGAGATATCCACTTTTCTCTAATAACTCCACCTCTTGTTCTTCGATACCACCTTCTGGACCGAAAACAAAGATAATGCGCTCCTGTTCCTGTAATAACTGTAAACTTTGAACCAATTGAAGACTTTCTCCAACTTTAGCAGATTCTTCATAGGCAATTAACTTTTGTTCGAAATTCGAAGTATAACTAGCCAATTCTTTTAGCGTCATCACACTTGTCACTCGTGGGACTTTGAGGCGATGCGATTGTTCGCTCGCTTCTTCGGCAATCTTTTGAAGTCGTTCGATTTTTTTAGATGACTTGTCTCCCGTCCATTTAACCACGTTTCTTGTCATAGAAAGGGGAATGATTTCACTTACGCCAAGTTCTGTCGCCTTTTGGACAATCCAATCAAGTTTATCTCCTTTAGAAAGACCCACTGCAA
>CALALK010000130.1 GCA_937923125.1 uncultured Carnobacterium sp. | reverse complement strand
ACTTATGGCAAGAGAGACATTGCGAACATGGAATTATTACCAAAGTATGCTTCGAATCGTTTTGAGATTATTACCATCTCTGAACAAAAGAACGATAGTGGGAAGATTAGTTCGACAGCAGTGCGAGATTTATTGCAAGAAGGACGTATTGAGGAAGCAAATTGTCTGTTAGGGTATGACTACATGATGGATGGAGTCGTTGTTCACGGCTTCGGGCGAGGTAGTAAGATGCTAGGTTACCCAACAGCGAATATTGAAGTGTCAAACGATACATTCCTTCTAAAAAATGGGGTCTATGTTGTTGAAATGCTAGTGGAAGGAAAATGGATTCCAGGAATGGCATCTATTGGGATTAATCCAACTTTTGATGATGTCCATAAAGTAACGATCGAAGTAAACTTACTCGACTTTGACAAGGATATTTATCACTTACCAGTTCGTGTGAAATGGTTGAAGTATTTAAGACCAGAATTGAAATTTGACGGTATTGAGGCTTTGATTGACCAATTGAAACAAGATGAGGAAAATACAAGAAATTATTTCAAAGCGAAGAGAGGTTGATTCTCTATGTGGTATTTAAAAAACTATGACGAGCTAACGAAGGAAGAGATTGTTGCAATTTATAAAGCTAGAATTGAAACCTTTATTGTGGGTCAAAAGTTGAATTATCAAGAAATCGATGATACCGATACAATTTCCTGGTATCTATTTGAGATAAATGAATCGCATGAAGTGATTTCGTATTTACGAATCATTCCAGGAACTAATAAAGTGAGTATCGGAAGAGTTCTAATTGATTATCGATATCGTGGAACTGGAAAAGGTAGAGAGTTATTAGAACGTGCTAAAGAAGTTTGTAAAGAGTGGTTTGTAGATACCGTCATTGAGGTTCATGCACAAGCGCAATTACAAAAACTATATGAATCACTCGGTTTTGAAGTCGTTTCAGAGCCATATGATATTGTTGGAATCACGCATGTTACTATGGAGTTGTATTAGGAGGAAATCATGATTACACGTTACACACGTCCAGAAATGGCAAAAATTTGGTCTGATGAAAATCGTTATAACTGTTGGCTAGAAGTTGAAATTTTGGCAGATGAAGCCTGGGCTGAATTAGGAGAAATCCCTAAAGAAGATGTAGAAAAGATTCGTAAAAACGCAAAATTTACTGTTGAACGTATTTTAGAAATCGAAGAAGAAACTAGACATGATGTTGTTGCGTTTACAAGATGTGTCTCTGAAAGTCTTGGAGAAGAAAAGAAATGGGTTCACTATGGATTGACTAGTACAGACGTTGTAGATACAGCGTACGGCTATCAATTAAAACAAGCCAACGACATTTTACGTAAAGACTTAGCAGACTTCCTAGAAATCGTTAAAGAAAAAGCATTAGCCTATAAAGATACAGTGTGTATGGGTAGAACGCATGGGGTACATGCTGAACCAACGACTTTCGGTTTGAAGTTGGCTTTATGGTATTCGGAAATGAAACGGAATATCGAACGCTTTGAACGTGCAGCGCAAGGCGTTGAAGCTGGTAAAATCAGTGGAGCTGTTGGAACATTTGCCAACATTTCTCTGGAAGTGGAAGAATATGTGTGCAAAAAACTTGGAATTCGTCCTCAAGAAATCTCTACACAGATCTTGTCTCGTGACTTACATGCTGATTATATTTCTACAATTGCATTAATTGCGACAAGTATTGAAAAATTCGCTACAGAAATCCGTGGCCTACAAAAATCTGAAACGCGTGAAGTAGAGGAATTCTTTGCAAAAGGACAAAAGGGATCTTCGGCAATGCCGCATAAACGAAATCCAATCGGTTCTGAAAATATGGCTGGACTTGCTCGTGTGATTAGAGGGCATATGGTTACAGCATACGAGAATGTGAACTTATGGCATGAACGTGATATTTCTCATTCTTCAGCTGAGCGGATTATTATTCCAGATAGCACGATTCTATTGAACTATATGCTTCGTCGTTTCGGTAATATCGTTAAGAACTTGACAGTATTCCCAGAAAATATGTTACGCAATATGGATGCGACTTTTGGCTTAATCTACAGTCAAAGAGTGCTATTGAAGCTCATCGACAAAGGAATGAGTCGTGAAAAAGCTTATGATTTAGTACAACCATGTACAGCTAAAGCTTGGGATGAAAAACTTCCATTCCGTGCCGTATTAGAAGAACAACCAGAAATTACAGCTACTTTAAGTAAAGAAGATTTGGATGATGCGTTTGATTATCACTATCATATTAAGAATGTAGATTTGATTTTTAAACGTGTTGGAATTTTATAGATTGAAAAAATTACTGAAAAGAGTGCATTTTTTAAGAAAATGTGGTATAAATAGAAAGTAAAATTTAACAAAAGGAGTCAGAAAATGATTAACGTAAGTGATTTAAAAGCTGGAATGACATTCATTCTTGATGGAAAATTAATTAAAGTGTTGGAAATCAGCCACCACAAACCAGGTAAAGGGAACACTGTAATGCGTATGAAAATCCGTGACGTTCGTAACGGTTCAACAGTAGATACAACAATGCGTCCTGATGAAAAAGTAGAACGTGCACATATCGATACTAAAGATGTTCAATACTTATACAGCCAAGATGGCGTTGGAGTATTCATGGACTTAGAAACATACGAACAATACGAAATTCCTGAAGAAACAATCGAACAAGAATTAAAATACATCCTAGAAAACATGGAAGTTAAAATCCAATTCTACGGTTCAGAAGTAATCGGGGTTTCATTACCATCAACAGTTGTATTACAAGTTACTGAAACTCAACCATCAATTAAAGGTGCTACAGTTACAGGTTCTGGTAAACCAGCTACAATGGAAACAGGTTTAGTAGTTAACGTTCCAGACTTCATCGAAGCAGGAGAGTACTTAGAAGTTAACACTGCAGAAGGTACATACGTACGTCGTGCAACTAAATAATGATGAATCGAAATAAGGGTGAGCTAAGTGTTCATCCTTATTTTTTATAAAGGAGTAATGTAAATGCGGATTGCTGTAATGGCAGGAACACCAATGGACACGAAGTTAGGCGTCGATTTATTAAAGGAAAATGGATTCACTCAAACAATCTCTGTTCCTATTTCTAAAAATCCAGTCGAACAAACAACTTTTCAATCTTTAGAGGAAGAAGAAAGAGAGCAGTATATTAGAGGCGTGATTGATGGAATGAAAAATGACATCGATGCTGTTTTTGTTTACTGTAATTCCCTCAGTTCAGTTGTAAATTTCGACAAACTACAAGAAGAATATAAACTCCCAATGATTACTCCGATGCAAATGTATCGAACACTTGCGGTAGAACATAATTATTTAGCCGTAATGGCAGCTAATTCTCATGGATTAACTGGGGTCGAAAACAATCTATATATTGCGAATCCTAATCTTAAGGTGTTCGGTGTGACGATGCTAGAACTGGTTAAAGCGATTGAAACTGGAAAACCAGAAGAGGAGATTATTAAACAATTCGATTTTCAAAGTTTATTTCACTATTTTGAAAGTACAGAGATTGAAGCAGTCGTACTGGGGTGTACGCATTTCCCATATGTAAAGACAGAATTAGAACTACTTTCCAATATTCCAATTATTGATGTGGGTGTCTATATGATTGACCGCTTAAAGAGTCAAATTTAGGAGAGAAAATTATGATTACAATCGATAAAATGAAACAGTTTTTTCGTTATGAAAAAGTCAAATACAAAAATCCTGTAAAATTTCCGGAAGTAGCAGAAGAGATGATACAGTTGAAGAAAGCAGGGCAAGATGCCAGACAGGAATTTACAAAGTTAACGGAAGTATTTTATAAGAACTTCCAACTATTTCGCATGGACCCGGTTAGTCAATGGATGAATCAAGCCCAAGTGGTAAGACCCGCTTTTTGGAGATATTTTATTGAAGAGGGGCAAGTTGAAGGAAATCCATCTTTTGCGTTACGTTTATTTAATCAAGAAAATAAATTGGGCGTATATGTAGAATTGAGTTTTATCGAACGTAAAAAGAATGACAACTCTGTACGTTTGCAAAATAAAGTATTAGAGTGTGAACCTAATAGTAATATTCTATATGTAGCGTCTGATTTTCAAAAGAATGCAATGGCTTATGAAGGTAACGAATCTAATAGAGATAAATTAACAAGAGCTGTTAAAGAGGGAGAAATTCGTAAAGTCATTTTAAGAAGGCCAGTATTTCTTGAAAGTACCAAAGATGGAATTGAAGAAGAACTTGAAGGCGCATTGAAGGAATTAATTCCGTTTTATGAAACCATTTATATGAATGAAGTAAATTAAAAGAGGTAGATTTAATATCTACCTCTTTTTGAATTAAATTTTTATGCTGGAGAAGGAGTTCCTGGTTTTACCGTTACTTCTTCTTCTGATTCTGTTTGTTCTTCCTCAGTTGTTTCTTCTGTAGTTTCCTCAGTGGTTGTTTCACCAGTTGTTGGACCTTCAGTAGTAGGTGTCTCTGTTGTAGGTGTTTCAGTTGTTGTTACTTTAGTTGTTCCACTTTCAGTAGTGACTGTTGTTGTTTCATCACCTTTAACAATGATATATCCAACATATTCATAACAATCAATTTCATCTACAGTAATTTCTTCTAATTGTGAAATAGAGACTACTTTAGTTTCACCGTTTAAGATTACTTGCGAAGCGTCTACAGATCCAACAAGGATGCTACCAGCTCCAATTACAAATAAAATGGTAACTAACTTTTTACCTTTATTTGATTTTAATAGAGCATAGGCTGCGCCTAAGACAAGAATCCCAGCACCAAGTGTCACTAAACCTGTTGATGTCCCAGTGTTTGGAAGAGAAGGTTTATCAACTGGACATCCCACTTTTTTGTAAATTAATTTTACAGAAGTAGTAGAGTTAACTTCTCCCAAAGGTTTCCCAAAAATGATTAATTCTTTTTCAGAATTAGAAAGTGACTCAACATCAATATTCGTGATATTAATTTGAGTCGTACCATCTGCATATGCAGTAGTGAAATTAGAAGCGAAAATTGCTGTTAAAAACGCTAGAAAAATTAAGGCTACTAATTTTTTGAATGATTTCATAATTAATCCTTTCCTTTTATATTCTTTTATTTATGAAATTATAATGGAAACGTTGAAAATTTGCAAAGAAATGTGAAATCATTGTTTTTCCTTTCAAAGGAAAATATCTAAATAAAAACGGACAGCTAGAACAGCTGTCCGTTGTCTTTTGTTTATGGTGGAGATGGTGTTCCTGGTAGAACCGTTACCTCTGGCTCTGTTTGAGCGGTTGTCGTTTCCGCTTCGGTTGTTGTTACAATTGTTGTAGCTTCAGTAGTCTCAGTTGTTACTGTTTCTGAAGTTGTTGACTCAACAGTTGTCGTTTCTACAGTAGGTATAATGTAACCAACATACTCGTAGCACTCAATTTCTGGAATAGTAATATCATTCAAAGCTGAAATAGAAAACAGTTTAGTTTCACCAATTACTTCAATTGTCGAAGCAATTGCAGGAGTTGCTAGCGCAATACTTGTGCCACCTAAAACTAAGAGTATGATTAATTTTCTACCTTTAGAAGATTTAACTAAAAGTAAGCTAGAAACTAATAGCAGTGAACCGAAAATGATTGCTGTTAAGTTGCTTGTAACCCCAGTATTTGGTAATGTTGGCTTATCAACAGGACATGCTTTCTTCTTATAAACTAGTTTTACAGTAGCGTTCGAAGAAACCGATCCGGAAGGAGTGCCATTTATCATATTGCTTAATTCAGTCGGGGTTAATGTATCTATATCCACCGTAGTTACATTAACAGTTTGACTTTCAGCAGCTTTTATAGAGCTGTTATAGAAAAAGAAGCCAAATAGGAAAACTGAAAGGAAAGCAAGTGTGAAATGTTTAAGCTTCATTTTGATGTTCCTTTCTATAAACTTATAGATTATTCTATAAAAAAATTATAAAGGAAAAACAAAAGACATTCAATATATAGTAGAAATGCCTTATCTACGGCAATAGTTGTAGTACAAAAACTTCAAAAAATCAGTCTAAAGTCCTAGTGTTTCTGTATTGACTTAATTTGACCAATGTGTTAAATTATAAATGTGGTTAGCACTCGTCTTAGTCAAGTGCTAAAGAGAGGTGACTATGATGTTAACCAATAGACAATTGCTAATCTTACAATTAATCATACAATTATATACGGAAACTTTGGAGCCGGTCGGGTCTAAAAAATTAATGGAAGTTGCTGAATTACCGTTTAGTTCTGCAACGATTCGTAATGAGATGATGAAATTAGAAGAAATGGGCTATCTTGAAAAAAACCATACTTCTTCTGGACGAATCCCTTCGAATAAAGGGTATCGTTACTATATTGATTACATCTTACCCGGACAAAAGCATCAAGTTTCTTTAAGCGTTCGAAATCAAATTCGAGAAGTTTTTCAACAGTCAACATTAGAAATTCAAGATGTATTTCGTTTATCTGCTGACATATTAGCAACATTAACGAATTACACAGCAATTTCTATTGGACCTGAAGTGAAAAGCGCAATGTTATCTGGTTTTAGACTTGTTCGATTGAACCCAAATCAAGTGATGGCAATCGTAGTCATTAGTAATGGGTTAGTCGAAAATAAAGTCTATACAATTCCAGGAACGATCGACGATAGTGATTTAGATAAAGTGGTTCGCATCATCAATGATGAATTGATTGGTTTACCGTTAGATGACGTTGCCAAACGACTGAAGACGGATTTACCAATTCTTATGACTCGCTATATGAATTCTCAAATTCAAATTGTAAAAGTGATTCAAGAGATGATGAACCAATTTGAACAAGATCGAATGCATGTGGCTGGAAGAAGGTATTTACTCAATTACTTTGACCATCATGCGAATGTAGATCAGCTTAAAGGAATTTATCAATTGATGGATGATCAAAATAAGTTACATCAACTAGTAACGAATGATCATCAAGATATTCAAATTAGGCTCGGCTCAGAAATGGATCATCCGTTACTTGGTGACTTTAGTTTGGTAACTGCTAGTTACGAAACGCCAAACCAAGATACAGGAATGATTGCACTTCTTGGACCAAAGAATATGCCGTATTCGAATGTATTATCAATTGTAAAAGGACTCAGGGAAGAGTTAGCAACCACGATAGAAGATTATTATCGTAACTTATAATGTAAGGAGATGAAATCTTGGAAACAAATGAACAAAACAGTAAAGAAGAATTAAAAGAAGAAAAAATTGTTGCAGATGAAGCTCCTCAAGAAGAAGTTACTGAAGAAACTACAACAGAACTTACGAATGAAGAGAAATTACAACAAGAAGTAGAGAAGTTGAATGATCAAGTATATCGACTATCTGCTGAAATCTCGAATATCCAAAAGAGAAATGCAAAAGAAAGACAAGATGCTGCAAAATATCGCAGTCAAAGTCTTGCACAAAACTTATTAAATGTGATTGATAACCTTGAGAGAGCCATCGCTTCTCCAAGTGAATCAGAAGAAGCTCAAAACCTTAAGAAAGGTATTGAGATGGTGTATGAAAGTTTCCTTTATGCACTAAAAGAAGAGGGAATCGAAGAAATCGATGCTTTAAATCAACCGTTTGATCCAACATTACATCACGCTGTTCAAACTGTTCCAGTAGAAGAGGGGCAAGAAGCAGATCAAGTGGTTCAAGTGTATCAAAAAGGATACAAATTAAAAGATCGCGTATTACGACCAGCAATGGTCATCGTCTCACAATAAGAAGACGAAACTAAAAACAATATTATAAATAATAGGAGTGAATTAAATATGAGTAAAATTATTGGTATTGACTTAGGAACAACAAACTCAGCAGTAGCTGTTTTAGAAGGTAACGAAGCAAAAATTATTGCAAACCCAGAAGGAAACCGTACAACACCATCTGTTGTAGCGTTCAAAAATGGAGAAATTCAAGTAGGTGAAGTTGCAAAACGTCAAGCTGTAACAAACCCAAATACAATTTCATCAATCAAACGTCATATGGGCGAAACAGGATATAAAGTTGAAATCGAAGGTAAATCTTATACACCACAAGAAATTTCAGCAATGATTCTACAATACTTAAAAGGTTATGCTGAAGAATATCTTGGAGAAAAAGTTGAAAAAGCAGTTATTACAGTACCTGCATACTTCAACGACGCACAACGTCAAGCAACTAAAGACGCTGGTCGTATCGCTGGTTTAGAAGTTGAACGTATCGTTAACGAACCAACAGCAGCAGCTCTTGCATATGGTTTAGACAAAGTTGACCACGAAGAAAAAATCTTAGTATTCGACCTTGGTGGTGGTACATTCGACGTATCTATTCTTGAATTAGGTGACGGCGTATTCGACGTATTATCTACAGCTGGTGATAACCATCTTGGTGGGGATGACTTCGACCAAAAAATCATTGATTTCTTAGTAGAAGAATTCCAACGTGATAACGGTATTGATTTATCAAGCGATAAAATGGCTATGCAACGTTTGAAAGATGCTGCTGAAAAAGCTAAGAAAGACTTATCAGGTGTATCTCAAACTCAAATCAGCCTACCATTCATCTCTGCTGGTGCAGCTGGCCCATTACACTTAGAAGTAACTTTAACTCGTGCTAAATTTGAACAATTAACTGCAGATTTAGTAGAACGTACAAAAGAACCAGTTCGTCGTGCATTAGCTGACGCAGGTTTATCAGCTTCAGACATCGACCAAGTATTATTAGTTGGTGGATCAACTCGTATTCCTGCAGTTGTTGAAGCTGTTCGTAACGAAACTGGTAAAGAACCAAACAAATCAGTAAACCCTGACGAAGTAGTTGCTATGGGTGCTGCCATCCAAGGTGGTGTCATCACTGGTGATGTCAAAGACGTTGTCCTTCTTGACGTAACGCCATTGTCACTTGGTATCGAAACAATGGGTGGGGTATTTACAAAACTCATCGACCGTAACACAACAATTCCAACATCTAAATCACAAGTCTTCTCAACAGCAGCAGACAACCAACCAGCCGTTGATATCCACGTTCTTCAAGGTGAACGCCCAATGG
>CALALK010000129.1 GCA_937923125.1 uncultured Carnobacterium sp. | reverse complement strand
TGTGCTCTAGCTTTAGTCAACACTTGATGGGCATCGACTCCTAATTGATGTAAGCTCGATGGGTTTCCAAAGAACTTCTGGCTGACTTGAACATAGCTCGTTAATGCATCATCATAAATTTTTGTTGTTGCTGCATTATCAAAATAAATCATTCTACTATCCTTTCAAACTTCATTAGTTCGCAACGATGTTTACTAAGCGTCCTGGAACGGCAATTACTTTACGGATTGTTTTTCCTTCAATTGCAGATTTTACTGAATCATGCTCTTTTGCAAGCGCCTCAAGAGCAGCAGCATCTGCGTTTGTTGGAACCATTACGCGTGCTTTAATTTTTCCATTTACTTGGAAAATGACTTCAACTTCATCTTCGACTAATTTAGATTCATCGTAAGTTGGCCATGGTTCGTAACTGATTGATTCTGTAAATCCGAATTTACTCCAGATTTCTTCAGCCATATGTGGTGCTAATGGCGCAATCAATTGTACAAGACCTTTCATGTAGTCAAATGGTAATGCATCTGCTTTGTATGCTTCGTTGACGAAAATCATCATTTGAGAGATTGCAGTATTGAAATGCAACTCTTCAAAGTCTTCTGTCACTTTCTTCACTGTTTGATGGTATACTTTATCCAATTTGCCATCATTTAGTTTTGTGATACGGTCACGCATCTTACCATTATCATCAATCATCAGTCTCCAGAAACGATCTAAGAACTTACGGCTACCCTCAAGTCCTTTTTCGCTCCATGCAATTGATGCATCAAGTGGTCCCATGAACATTTCATAGACACGTAATGTATCCGCACCATATTCACGAACAACATCATCAGGGTTTACAACATTCCCTTTAGATTTAGACATTTTCTCGTTTCCTTCACCGAGAATCATTCCTTGGTTAAATAATTTTTGGAACGGTTCTTTGTTTGGAACAACGCCTAAATCGTATAACACTTTATACCAGAAACGAGCATATAGTAAGTGAAGAACGGCATGTTCTGCACCACCAATATATAAATCAACTGGTAACCATTGTTTTACTTTTTCAGGGTCTGCGATTCTTTCTTTGTTATGTGGATCAATGTAACGTACAAAGTACCATGAGCTTCCTGCCCATTGTGGCATTGTATTTGTTTCACGACGACCTTTCTTACCTGTTACAGGGTCTGTGACATACAACCAGTCTTCAATTGCCGCAAGTGGTGATTCACCTGTACCACTAGGACGAATTTTATCTGTTTTTGGCAACACTAATGGCAATTCTGATTCTGGAACAGTTGTCATCGTGCCATCTTCCCAATGAATCACTGGAATTGGTTCACCCCAGTAACGTTGACGAGAGAACAACCAGTCACGAAGACGATAGCTTACTTTCGCTTCTCCTACTCCATTTTCTTTTAACCATTCATTCATTTTTGCAATTGCATCAGCTTTATTCAATCCATCAAGGAAATCTGAATGAATATGAACACCGTCCCCAGTGTACGCTTCTTCTTCAACATTTCCACCTTCGATGACTGGAATGATGTCTAATCCAAATACTTTTGCAAATTCATAGTCACGTTCATCATGCGCTGGAACAGCCATAATCGCACCTGTTCCATAAGTGCTTAATACATAGTCCGCAATCCAGATTGGAATTTCTTTTCCGTTTACTGGGTTAATTGCGTACGCACCAGTAAATACCCCTGTTTTTTCTTTAGAAAGTTCTGTACGTTCTAAGTCAGATTTTGTAGAAACTGCAGCAATATATGCATCCACTGCCTCTTTTTGTTCAGGAGTGACAATCTTTTGAACTAATTCATGTTCTGGTGCTAATACATTGTAAGTCGCTCCAAATAATGTATCCGGACGAGTTGTAAAGACTTCAAAGCTTTCGTCTGTTCCTTTTACATTGAAACGAACTTGCGCTCCTTCTGAACGACCAATCCAGTTTCTTTGCATATCTTTGATGCTTTCTGGCCAATCTAAATCATCCAAATCTTCTAGAAGACGATCAGCATATGCAGTAATTTTTAGCATCCATTGTTTCATTGGTTTACGGTAAACAGGATGTCCTCCACGTTCACTCTTACCATCAATAACTTCTTCGTTTGCTAGTACTGTTCCAAGCGCTGGACACCAGTTAACTGGAATTTCAGCTTCATACGCAAGTCCCATTTCCACTAATTTTGTGAAAATCCATTGAGTCCATTTATAGTATTCAGGATCTGTAGTATTAATTTCACGGTCCCAGTCATAGCTGAATCCTAATTCATTAATTTGACGTTTGAAGTTTGCAACGTTTACTTTCGTGAATTCCGCAGGATCATTTCCTGTATCAAGAGCGTATTGCTCTGCAGGAAGTCCAAACGCATCCCATCCCATTGGGTGTAGTACATTATACCCTTGTGCACGCTTCATACGAGAAACGGCATCTGTTGCTGTGTAACCTTCTGGGTGACCTACGTGAAGTCCTTGTCCAGATGGATAAGGAAACATATCTAATGCGTAGAAGTTTTTCTTAGAAGCATCTTCTGTTGTTTTAAACGTATGGTGTTCTTTCCAATATTTTTGCCATTTTGGCTCGATTTCTAGATGATTAAATGTCATCTGATTCACTCCTTTCAAAATAAAAAACGCCCCACCTGTCATTGACAGATAGGACGCAATACGTGTTACCACCTAATAATTTTACTCTTCTTACCTGTAACGCTGGCGAGGCGGAAACTCTTACTATTAGTTCAGAGTTCGGCTAAAAGGCGAGTTCAGTTTATTGAAATGATGCATTTTCACCAGCCATGCACTCTCTACGTCTATCAAAGAAACTTACTATTCCTCTATCTGCTTTTGTGAATCTTATTCTAGCAGATTATTTTGAAACTTTCAACACTTGACCAACACGGATGTTGTTTGAAGTTAAGCCATTTAAAGCTTTTAACTCGGACAATGTTAATCCATTATTCTTAGCGATACGGAATAAAGTATCACCAGCTTTAACAGTGTGAGTTGATGCACCTGTTGAATAGCTTACTGTTTTAGCTGAAGTTGTAGTTGTTGTTTTCGCTGCTCCAGATACAACTAATTGTTGGCCAGGACGGATTGTGCTTGTTTCTGATAAGCCGTTGATTGATAACAAGCTTGTTAATGAAATACCGTGGTTATAAGCAATACGGTATAAAGTATCTCCTGCTTTAACAGTGTATGTTCCTGAAGTTGATGTACTTGACGCTGTAGACTTATAACTTACTGGAGAAGCAACTGTTGCGTTTGAAGCTCCAGATAGTTTTAACGTTTGTCCAGGACGAATAACTGATGATTGTGATAATCCGTTTAAACTTAATAATGTGTTTAAGCTCATACCTGAACGACGAGCGATTCCATATAATGTATCGCCTGCTTGTACTGTATAAGTACCTGAAGTTGATACGCCTGAAGCAATAGGTTTAGCAGTATAACTAGATTTTGTAGCTACACGGCTATCTGATTGACTAATGCTTAAGCTTTGTCCAGGATAAATCACTGAAGATTGAGATAAACCATTAAGAGTTAATAATGAATTTAAACTCATTCCTGAACGACGTGCGATACTATATAAAGTATCCCCTGGTTGAACAAGGTAGTTTCCTCCACTTGTACGAGAAGTAGTCGCAGTTGTTTTCACTACTGTTGAAGTAGTTTCCCCACCAGCAACACGTAAAGTTTGTCCTGGTACAATTAGACTTGAAGCTGAGATTCCATTTACTGAAACTAATTGCGATAAACTCATACCGAATTTACGGCTAATTCCATATAAAGTATCTCCTGCTTTAACAGTATAGTAACCATTTGCCGCCGTAGCTCCAGATTGTGTGCTTACATTACTTGCTACTACAGAGTTATTTGTTTTTGTTACTACTCCATTGTCATATTTTGTTAAACCATATTGTTCAATGATACGGTTTAATTTTGCATAGTATGCAGTATCCGTTGCATAACGTCCTGTTAAGTAACGTGTAGCATCTTGATAGCTGTTTGTACGGCTCTTCCATGCACCTGAATAGAACAATGGTGCACCTTTAATACCGTTGATGATTTTATCTACATAGTCATCCATAGACTCTTTGTAAGAAGGATATTTTCTGAAGTTATCGTAAATACCATAGTATTTTTGAGCTCCAGCATCTTCTAATGTATACATGTTTACAGATTGACCGTTGTAGTTCCCCTTCACACCAAATAAGTTGTGGTTTGGTTCAGCAGATAACGCACTAGTTCCCCATGCAGATTCTAATGCTGCCTGTGCGATCATTACTGAAGTATATACATCTTTTCCTTCTGTAGCTTGTTGAGCTGCAGGAATAATTTTATTTAAGAATTGTTGTGCAGGTGATTGTACTTGATTTGAAGGTACTGTATACGCATGTGATTTTGGCGCAAGTACTAATCCGGCTACTGTAGTCGCTCCAACAACTGCAACTGTCTTTTGTAAGTTTTTATTTGCAGCCTTTAAAGCTTTCATTTGTTTTTCCTTTTTTAAACGTAAATATCTTTCGTGTTTTGTTTCTGTCATCCTTTTTTCCTCCATCTAAAAACTAATTCGTTATTCATTATAGTAGGATAAATTCTTTTGTGTAGGGGAACGTTGCACGAACACGCAAATCGTCGTATACTCTTAATATCCGTAAAAATTATGTAACAAAATGTAAAATTTTAGTTAAGAGGTGCTTATTTTGAAGAATGCACAGCAATTTAGTCACGAAATGATTCTTTCTGTCAATTTAGAAGATGGAATTTTTATTGACGCAACCGCAGGAAATGGACATGACACACTTTTCCTGGCACAACATATAGAAAAAGGTTCGAAAATTCTTGCTTTTGATATTCAAGAGCAAGCTATTTTACAAACAAGACAATTATTACAAAACCATGACTTAGAAGAAAAAGTAACGTGTATTTTGGACTCTCACGCTCAAATTTCTAATTATTTAGGTGGTCAAGATTTGGTTCGATTAGCGATTTTTAATCTTGGATATTTACCAGGAAGTGATAAAAAAATCATCACGACCCCCTCTTCCACTATAGAAGCTATCCAAATTTTACTAGATCGATTAGAGAAAAAAGGAAAAATCCTTATCGTTTCCTACTATGGGCATGATGGTGGAATCGAAGAAAAAAATTCTGTAGAAGAACTCATTTCAGTTCTCCCGCAAAAGAAATGGTCCGTATTAAAATATCAATTCATCAATCAAATTAACTGTCCACCAATTTGTTATGTCATAGAAAAAAAGTAGAAAATTATCATATATGATAATTTTCTACTAAAAACAAAATCCAACCTCTTTTTAGAGGTTGGATTTCTTCATTATATTATATTAAGCAAAATAAGCTTTTAACTCTTCTACTTTATTCAGTTGTTCCCATGGAAGTTCAATATCTGTTCTACCGAAATGTCCATAAGCGGCTGTTTGTTGGTAGATTGGTCTACGTAAGTTTAATGTTTCGATAATTCCTTTTGGAGTTAAACGGAACTCTTTACGAATGACTTCAATAATTTTATCTTCTGGAACATGGTTCGTACCAAATGTATCTACAGCGATTGAAACAGGTTGTGCAACCCCAATGGCATAGGCTAATTGGATTTCGCATTTATCAGCTAGACCAGCTGCTACAACGTTTTTAGCAATGTAACGAGCTGCATAACTTGCTGAACGGTCTACTTTTGTAGAGTCTTTACCAGAGAAAGCTCCACCACCATGACGAGCATAACCACCGTACGTATCAACAATGATTTTACGTCCAGTTAATCCTGAGTCTCCAACAGGTCCACCGATAACGAATTTACCAGTTGGATTAATGAAGTAACGAGTTTCATCGTCGAGTAATTCAGCTGGTACTACAGGTTTAACAACATACTCTAGTACATCTTTTCTGATTTGCTCTTGAGAAATTTCTTCATCATGTTGTGTACTTACAACAATTGTATCAATACGTTTTACTTGGTGTTCAGGTGTGTACTCGATTGTCACTTGAACTTTTCCATCTGGACCTAAGTAATCTAATTGTTTTTCCTTACGGACTTTTGCTAGTTGGTAAGCTAACTTATGACTTAAATCGATTGGCAGTGGCATATAGGATTCAGTTTCATTTGTTGCATAACCAAACATTAAACCTTGGTCTCCTGCTCCAAACTCTTCAGATTGTCCACGAGTTTCTAATGCATCATCAACACCCATTGCAATATCAGGTGATTGTTTATCAAGTGAAACTAATACAGCTACTGAATCTGCATCATATCCGTATTTGCGATCTGTATAACCAATTTTACGAATCGTATCACGAGCAACTTGTTGATAATCGACAACTGCACTTGTTGTGATTTCTCCTACTAAAACGACTAAACCAGTATTTACTACAGTCTCACAGGCTACACGCGCTGTTGGATCTTGAGCAAGAATGGCATCTAAAATACCATCACTAATTTGGTCAGCAACTTTATCGGGATGTCCTTCTGTTACGGATTCCGATGTAAATAAAATTTTTTCCATTTCTTTTTCCCCCATTCAATTCCGGTTACAAGGCATCTACACATTGTGTATCCTTTCGGGAATATCATTTTTAACTTTCTCATTATAGCATTTATTAGCAAAAAAGATAGCAAAAACTACTATTATATGCACATTTTTTTCAAAACAAAGAAAAAAGCCTAAGTTCAAAGACTTAGACCTTCTTCATGAGGATTTAATTCTATTATTTTACTTCTTTACGAACAATTGCGTATGCGCCCACTAATAACACACTTGCAATCACAACTAGAAGATTGTAGTTTGTTGTACCTGTATTTGGTAATTCAGGTTTTTCTTCAGTAGTTGTTGTATTTTCAGTTGTCACAACTGTACTTGGGCCTTCTGTTGTTGTAGTAACTGTTGTAGGAGCCTCAGTCGTTGTTGTTACTGTTGTAGGTGCTTCTGTTGTTGTCGTAACAGTTGTTGGAGCTTCTGTCGTTGTTGTAACAGTCGTAGGAGCTTCCGTTGTTGTAGTTGTAGTAGTAGTTGTTGTTGTTGTCGTCGTTGTCGTTGTTGTTGTAGTCTCTTCTTTTGGATTCACAATTGTTTTTGTTACAGCGTGATCTGTTCCAAAGTCTTCAACATTAATTACAGTGTCAGCATCTTTAATAACGAATCCTGCAGGAGCTTCTGTTTCTGTCAAGATATATTTATCTTTTAATAATGCATTAACAGTAATATTACCATTTTCATCAGTTTCGTATTCTCCGATTACTTGCTTGTTTGCTTCACGAACTACTTTAAACTTAGCACCCTTAATAGGTTGGTTAGCATCATCTACTTTATGAACGTTAATTGTAAATACATAACCAATACCAGCACCACCAGCAATTTGAACTGCAGAAGCATTGGTTATTTCTTTAATAACGACACCTTTACCTTTTAATGTTGCGTCATTCTTTAATAATTCACCATCAACTGGTTGGTAGTTTAATCGAACGTCATAAGAAATACGGTATTGATCTGCTTCAGTAATATCTCCTAAGTCAATGACAAAAGATTGTCCATCTTCAGCGATAGTAATTTTATGTTGATCTGTAACATCAACACGGTCAGAGAATTGCCATTCTCCATCTACATAAGCAAACTTACCTTTAATAACTTTAATGCTATCTTTCACATAGCTGGCACTTGTAAATTTCAAATGGTCTTCTAATGTTACTTCTTTAATATTTTGACGGTTACGGTTAACAGAAATGGTATAAGAAACTGTCTTATAGTCTGTGTTGTTTACCCAGCTAGTTTTTGTTAAAGTTCTTGGGTTTCCATCACCAATTCCCTTAAAGGTTACTTTACCAGCAACTTTTGTTACAGCATTGACTGTCACAACAACAGGAATTTCACCTTGTTGTGGGTGTTTCTTAAAGTCAATACGTGCATAGAAGAAGAACGAACCATTTGTATCAGAATGTTTTTCCACATAGTCTGTATAAGTTAATGTTAATTTTTTGTTTTCAGCATCTACAGTAGCATGAGCGATAATTTCATTTGTGTTAATATCGCGAATCTCAAAACTATTAGATGTAATAATTAATGCTTCTGGCACAGTAACCGTTGTTTGGTCACCTGCTTTAACATTTTTACCTGCTAAATCATACGTTGCATTAATACGGAAGGTAGCCCATTGCTCTAAATCCCAATTTAGATTTCCACCTTCGTTATTTGAAATATTGACAATTGTAATGGTATCGGCAAATTTACCAGTTACTGAAACTGCAGGTTTAGTTTCTTCAGCAGACGCATTATGAGAAGCTAATGTAAAAAGTGCAGTTAATAAAAATAGTAAGAACGAAAAAATCCCCAATTTTTTCCCGTTTTTGTTCATCGTGCTTTCCTCTTTTCTTATTAAATTGATGGTAAAAATTACCTCTCGTGTTCATTTTATCACATTTTATTCTTAAAGAATACCTTTAAAGTGAATTTCTTTGCTATTTTTTCATCTTTTTTTCAAAGAGTATATCCGTAATATTTCCGAAACGTTCTATTTTAAAGCTTTCAGCACACTTCTTATTTTAAAATTAATTTAGAATATACAATTATTTCTCGTCTATTTACTTTGGTATAAACCTCCAAACCTTGACAAGAACACCATAATTACCTATCATTAAACTATACTTAAGAATGAGGTATTTTTATGAATAATGAATCGCAAACGATATCAATCGAAAGCGTTCTACACCAAGCGACTTCGCCATGGCTCAGTTATATACTTGCCCCACTTGGTTATTGCTTTATTGGATTGATTCTTGCCTTAAGACAACAGCAATTTCAATTTTTGCATTTTGTCGTACTATTTTTATTTTTTGTAACTATATACTTACAAGAAAATTCATATAGAAAATTAGCACTTCATCCTGAATTGAAGAAATGGCCTGTAATTGCAATTACGAATATTGTCCTACTGGCTCTGCTATTTTATTTTTATCAAACAGTAGCTATCAGAGTTGTGCTTCTCTTATTTGCAATTGTATTGTTTAATCATACAAACTTATTTGTGATTGGACCAAACGAGGTTGCGTATATTTATCATTTGCTATTGAATGGTATCGCAAAATACTACATTGCAAACTTTGTGACTTTATATGTTCTTAGCGGTAACGTAACAACTGTTGTAAGTATTCAACTATTCCAATACGTTTTCTACGGACTTTATGTTTTACATATAAAAACAAAACTGACTGAAAAACGTGAAGGAAAACGCCACTTTGGAGCTATTGCTGCCATTTTTAATGTTTTTGTAAGTTTATCATGGCTTATCGGAACGATTATTTACTACTTATGGTATTTGAATAACATTAATATTTTGGGAATTATCTTATTCTCATTATCATTATTAATTCCGATTCTTTACCAAATCCACTTTAGAAAGCAGTACTCTATTAATCGATTATTTACATACCTTCACTGGTACTTAGTCGTTATGTCTGTTTTATACGGATTCTTCTTAACAATTTAAAATAAACAAAAAGGTTGGACAAATGTCCAACCTTTTTGTTTATACTTCTTTTTTACCATAAGCACAAATATCCAATAAAGGACAACTTGCACATTTTGGCTTTCTAGCAATGCAATGATATCTTCCAAAAAAGATCATCCAGTGATGAGCTTTCCCCCATAATTCTTTTGGTAGTTTTTTACACAGTGTCTCTTCTACTTCTAAAACCGAAGCAGACTGTTTAACGATTTGTAGACGTTTTGAAATACGTTCTACGTGCGTATCTACTGCAAATGCAGGCAATCCAAATGCGACGCTTAACACGACATTCGCTGTCTTTCGCCCAACTCCTGCTAATTGCACCAACTCTTCTCTTGTTCGTGGAACTTCTCC
Source organism: uncultured Carnobacterium sp. (assembly GCA_937923125.1). Lineage (GTDB taxonomy): Bacteria > Bacillota > Bacilli > Lactobacillales > Aerococcaceae > Granulicatella. The sequence continues at coordinate 1,336 of CALALK010000129.1, read as the reverse complement.
ATTAAATCGTTCAACCAGTTGTTGAGCACACAGTCGAATATTCTTCGCTTTATTTCTATAAAGTCCTAAGGATTGAATACACTCAATCACCACTTCTTCTTCACTATTCGCCAACGCATGCGCATTCGGATAAATTGAAAATAACTTTGGAGTAACTTTATTCACTCCTTTATCAGTTGCTTGTGCACTCAGAATTGTTGCAATGAGTAATTGAAATGGCGTTTCATGGTTCAATTCGCAATGCGCATCTGGAAACATCTTTTGCATTTCTAGAACTGCTTGTAATGTTTTTGCTTTTGATAACATAACTATTTCTTCACCCAATTTACTAAAGGAACTGATTGACTGGAAGTTTCATTTGGCTTTACTTCCACTTGCGCATTTTTCGTGCGATTCTCAGATGCTGCTAATTGTTGAGCAGATGTAATTCCTTTATGTTTCCATGCTAGTAAAATACGGTCAATATATTTTACATTATGCGCTTGATTCAAGATGGCCTCTTTTAAGGCAGCGACAATTAATTCTTGTGGATATTTATCTTTATGAATCCATCCAGAAATCATCTCAATTTCAAATCCACTTAATTGGCGATTGAACTCTTGCTCGATTAAAGCGAGTACATTCACGTCTTTTTGAGACATTTTTTCTACGCTAAAAGAGTTTTGTTTAAACAATACTTCCAATTGGCGCAGAAGCGGTTTAAAGCTATAGTAATCCACTTTTTTCCCATCGTGTGCTTCGCGCTGTTTAATCTCTAACACTTGGCGATCCATTAAATGCTGAATAATGCTAAACAATTGTCTCTCGTCTACACCAAATTGCACACAAGTTTCTTTGATATCAAGTACAAATGACTCTTCCGGATGTCGCTGCATTAACCAAGCAATTAATAAGCACTCATCTGCAGATAATTGCAATTTACGATAATTTTGAAGTAATGCATTTGGAACAGACGTGCTACCACTATAAATCCAGTGTTCTTGGAATGTTAATGCCATTTAATGACCTCCCTCTTTTAAAAAAGAGCCAACGACACAGGTCAGCGGCTCTTTCCTATTTTCTTTATTATGGATAAATACGGTTTAATAAACGTGGGAATGGAATAGCTTCACGAATATGTTTCGTACCAGCTACAAATGTTACCATACGTTCTAGACCAAGTCCGAATCCTGAGTGAGGAACAGAACCATATTTACGTAAATCTAAGTAGAATGCATAATCATCTGGATTTAATCCATTTGATTTAATTCTTTCTAATAATTTATCGTAGTCCGTTTCACGTTCACTTCCTCCGATAACTTCTCCGTATCCTTCTGGAGCAAGTAAGTCAGCACAT
>CALALK010000128.1 GCA_937923125.1 uncultured Carnobacterium sp. | reverse complement strand
TTTCAACGTAGATTGCTTGACCAACTTCAACTTTAACTTGTTTTCCACCAGTTTTTACGATTGCGTACATATTGCACCTCCTATATTTTAGACTAAGACTCGCCAGTTTAAAGTGCCGATTCCGGTCTTTTGTACTCTAATCCGAGCGGTTGTAGCTGTGGTGCTTCACAATTACAACACGACTATTTTAGCAAAAAAGAACGCCCCCGTCAACTCTAGTGAATAACGGGGGACGTTCCATTATTGGACACTCTGAAACAGTGTTTTGAGGGATTATTCTACACCTTGATATAACTCCTCAAAAACTTCTTCTACCGGTGTTGTTTGTCCTTTTTCTACTTGCTCAACAGCTAAATTCAACATCTTGTCAAATTCTTCTTTTGTGAGTTCTTCACGTGACCTTAATGCATTTGGGATAGCTACATCAAAAGGAATTCCTTTGTTTAGGATAATTTGTCTATAAAACATTTCTATCGCCACCGATCTCGAAATTCCCAATTCTCCTAAAATTGCTTCTGCCTGCTTTTTGGTATCTTCTTTTATTCTTACATGCACACTTGCAGTTTTCATCTTCGCCATAGTCTCACCTCAATTACTCTAGTATCGTATTGCGATACAATATTCATTCGCCTTCCACCAACTGAATTTGCAGAATCTCTTCCACTGCAATGCGGCGGTAGCCTTCTTCTGTCTTCAGCGAGATTTCACTCTCGTATAATTCACTCACTTCGCCAATGAGCGTTTGGCGCATCATCCGATACGGCACCGTAATACTGGCTTGCAACTTCCCTACATACAATTGCGATAGCAGCATCCATTTCTCTTCCATCGTCAGCATACTCGTCTGGTCGATGCGTTTCTTTTCATCTTTTAGGGACGTCGTATGTTCAGATAGGAAAAATCCCATCCACTTCGCCATGCCGCGATCCTTGTGCTCTCTTGCCGAGCGATACGGCAAATACGCTCTTTCCATTATTTCAAACCGTCTAATCCTCCAGCGGAATGTCCTCCGACTAACTTGCTTCTAGCCACCACGCGCGAACCACCTTCCAGCGCGTTCCCTTTTAAAAGCGAGGTGAATCCGTATTGGTCGCGGACCGTATCAATCGCCGTCTGGAGCCTTTCTTCTTTCTCAACTGCTTCAATATCTTCGAATAGTGAAATGAGTCCAAAGCTTTCTTCGACAAATCCGGAATACCGCACCGCCACATTACGCACCGCACCTCCTTTGTATTTCTTACGAAAGAGTTCCAACACCACTTCCGATAACACCGAAGTGCGATTCGTCGGGTCAATTTTGCGCTGCGCCTGTATCGACGACAAGCCTTCGTCCTTCGAGTAGCCCACATGAATCGAAACAACCGTCGCCTTCTTCTTAATTCTGCGCATACGAATCGCCACCTGCTCCGCCATCTCGCGTAGCACGATTTCAATATCTCGCTGGCGAACATAATTGCGTGGGAGCACCTGCGAGTTCCCAAGCCCTCTTGACTTCGGACGATACGGCACATGCACATTACTCTCATCGATGCCATTCGCGTGAAACCATAAATCCAAGCCTACGACGCCAAGCGCTTGTTTCAATCGGTCGGGGTTCGCATTTGCCAATTCGCGAATCGAATAAATCCCTAGTGCGTTCAGTCGCTTCTCCATCCGCGAACCGATTCCCCAAAAGTCGGTCATCTCTGGAATTCCCCAGACCTTCTCTTCGACATCTTCATACGACCAGTTAGCTCGCATATGCGGAATCTTCTTTGCCTCATTATCGAGCGCTAATTTGGCCAAAAGCGGATTCGCATTCGACATGCCAACCGTCGAGTAAATCCCCGTCTCCTTCCAAATCGCCCGTTGAATATCCGCAGACACCCGGTCGAGCTTTTCCCGTCTAGACACGGCATCATCCGGCACAAAATAATTCAGTGACGACGTTAAATCAACAAACCCTTCATCAATCGAATACGGAAAAATATCCTCTGGCCCACCGAAGTTTTGAAACACGCGTTGAATTTGCATGTTCACCTTAATATACTCGTCCATCCGAGGTGGCACGATATAGGTCACCTTCGCCCAACTTTCGATAAACCGCACATACTGCGTCGTCACTTCGATTCCTTGACGACGCGCATTGGCATAACTAAACTTGCGCGTTTTGACATCAAAGGGTAATTCATACGCACGACCGACATTGGATTTCCCGAAGACCTTCTTGAACGTTGGAGAGGACGCTAAAATCAACCCCGCCGAATTATCCGCACGACTCATCACGCACAGCGACGTCTTCAACGGATGCAGCCCCCTCGCCACACATTCCACACTCGCGTAAAAGGACTTCATGTCCACAAAGGCAATGTCGCTTCTCGGTTCCTTCGAATAGTCAAAGCAGCCCATCTTTATCCCTCCAACGGCATAAAGTTTCCAACAATCATTCCTACCACTCGTGGTTCTTCCTCATACGGAGCAAATAAGTCCGCATAGTCTGGGTTAAACGATACTAAACGCAACCCGTCTTCTTCACGGTACACGCGCTTAATAAACGTCTGGCCGTTCCATACCACCGCATAGACCGCCCCATCATAATCGAATCCCGTCTCACGAATGAGCGCCACCGATCCATTATGATACCTTGGTTCCATCGAGTCCCCCGATACCCATGACGCAAAATCATGCGCCAACTCTTCATCGTAGTAAACCGTATCGTAGTCTCGGTCGTTGTAAATCGTCGCCCCAATCCCGGCCGACATCTTCTCGTACACATGATACGCGACTAGTTTCTTCTTCATCGGCACCACTTTTGGCGTTTGTTCCTCGGTTGCTAACGCCTTGACATAGCGCACCGCCTTCTCTTGGTTGGGTGGCGTGAGCGTATGGTATAATCGTACAATTTCTATTTCTGTAAAATATCCCTTTGGCACAGATAGAAGCTTCTCCAGCTGTTCTACCTTATCCGACGCTGGCACCTTCACTCCACGCTCCCAGGCAGAATAAGCCTGCTTAGAGACACCGAGTGCATTGGCGAGCTCTTGTTGCGTCAATCCCTGCGCCACTCTTCGTTCTTTTAATTTCTCTGGTTGATACATCGTACACCTCCTACAAAATGTGTAAACCTATTTGGTTGACTTCAGTATAAAACAGTCCCTCGCCACTTGCAAGTAGAAAGATTGATTAATTTTTGGCGCCTTCGAATCCTAGCGGATTTGGCCATAAAAGCTGTAATGGGGCACCGGCTTGAGCCAAAGTCTCAAGCTCTACCAAGCTTCAAACTGACTCTACGGGAATTCCCTAGAGTCAGTAATTCACATTGGTTGCCATCCCCCATTACTGCCATTATGGCATCCGCTGGATTCTACGGCTTCAATCTTTCCACTTCATTTTTAGAAGTGTAGCATATATGCTACATTTTACTTTTTTTCGTGTAAAAATTAGGTGAGAAA
>CALALK010000127.1 GCA_937923125.1 uncultured Carnobacterium sp. | reverse complement strand
CTTATATTCTAGGATTTGTAAAAGCAATGCAAATTGTAGTGGCTGCTAGAGAAGAGTTAGTTAAAACTTATCAAGAACTCCAAGAGTACTTAATGGATAAATTAACTCAAAAAGGCATTGAATTTGAGATGAATGGAATTTCTAATCCTAAAAATCCACATATTTGTAATATTTGGTTAAAGGGAAGAAAAGCAACACAAACCTTAATCTTTAATGATTTAAAAGATGTATCGATTTCAGCAGGTTCAGCTTGTTCGGCAGGAAGTGTACAAATCAGTCCTGTATTATCTGCAATGTATCCTGGTGAAAACAGTCGCCTTGAAGAATCTATCAGACTTTCATTTGGAATGGGGTCAACGAAAGAGGATATTGATGCGTTTGTGGACGCTTTACGTTAAGAGAGAGCTTTTGTTTACAAGAAAAATATGGTAAACTAACTTTGTAGAAAAAGAAAGAGGAGAAGCGCATATGGCATTTACACCAACTGCATCATTAAAAGGATCAAACCAAGTCTTTTCGGTTAATCCAACATGTAAAGGATATACATTACGTGATAATGGTTTTACAGAAACAAAATCTGGGAACTTCCAATTAATTCGTAGTTTAGACGAAACAATTGATGATCACCGTGGATTAAAATTAAAAGTCATGGTTGATAAAGATAAAAAACAATTGAAGATTTCTACAGTCACAAAAAACGGATTACAAACAGTTGACTTATACGGCAAAGCGAATACTGCGATGGCTGTTGAGAAATTAGAGTTTATTTTAGAAGGGCTTGTTGAACGAGGCGTTCTTGAAGTAACAACAAAATAGTGTATAAGAAAAGAGAGACAGTTCAAAATTGAACTGTCTCGTTTATCATGCACGGGCGGTGTTCCCTGTAGCTGTATTATTCGACTTCAGGTAGCGGCTTAAATTGTGCTACGAAGCTTTGAGTGTCGCCAAAATAAAGATTCTCGCTAGGAACTTCATAAAGCTCCTGCATTTTCTTGCTTAAAGAATATGGAAGATTAGTTGAATCTTTTTCATACTTCGTAAGCGTATCTTTGTTTATTTTAAGATATTTGGCGGCTTCCAATAGTGTTAAATTACGATTAACCCGTGCTGCTCGTAAAGAGATCATCATACACCTTCGCCCCCTTTTTCTCAACTTAATTATAGTGAAAACGCAACCGTTTGTCAAAAACACGATTGGGCAAAAATCCCAGTACTATCGCATTTTCAATGATTTTCAAGCAAAATTTTTGAAAAAATAGAAAATAAATTTAAAATTAGGGTAAATTCTGATAACTCGACCTTCAAATCGACTAGTTCAGGAAATAAATAGAAATGATGGTGAAAGAATGAGTAACGAAAAAACAAGAGTTGTCGTTGGCATGAGCGGAGGGGTTGACTCCTCAGTTACAGCTTTACTATTAAAAGAAGCTGGATATGATGTCATCGGTATTTTTATGAAAAACTGGGATGATACGGACGAAAATGGCGTTTGTACAGCAACTGAAGACTACAAAGACGTCGCAGCCGTTGCAGAACAAATCGGTATTCCGTATTATTCAGTGAACTTTGAAAAAGAATATTGGGATCGTGTATTTGAATATTTCCTTCGTGAGTACCGCTTAGGACGTACACCGAACCCAGATGTGATGTGTAATAAAGAAGTGAAATTCCAAGCTTTCCTAGATTACGCGATGCAATTAGGAGCAGATTATGTGGCAATGGGTCACTATGCACGTGTTGAAAAGGACGAAAATGGAATTGTTCATCTATTAAGAGGAAAAGACAATAATAAAGACCAAACATATTTCTTAAGCCAATTGAATCAAAAACAATTAGAAAAAGCGATGTTTCCAATTGGTCACTTAGAGAAAAAAGAAGTCCGCGAGATTGCTGAAAAGTATAATCTGGCAACAGCGAAGAAGAAAGACTCAACAGGAGTATGCTTCATTGGGGAGAGAAACTTCAATGAGTTCTTATCTAACTATCTACCTGCTAAACCTGGGAAAATGGTAACTCTTGATGGAGAAGTAAAAGGTGACCACGCTGGTCTTATGTACTATACAATTGGTCAACGCCAAGGATTAGGGATTGGTGGTGGCGGTAAGACTAATGATCCATGGTTTGTCATTGGAAAAGACTTATCTACAAATACTTTATATGTAGGTCAAGGGTTCCACCATCCAAACCTTTATTCCGATAGTTTAACGGCTACAGATATTCAATTTACAAATGATTTACCAAGAGAAAAGACGTTTGAATGTACCGCTAAGTTTAGATATCGTCAACAAGATACTAAAGTGAAAGTTGTATTAGATGAAAAAGATCCAACATTGGCTACGGTGTTTTTTGATGAACCAGTTCGTGCTATTACACCTGGGCAAGCCGTTGTATTTTATGACGGCGAAGAGTGTCTTGGTGGAGGTATCATCGACAAAGCCTATATGGATGGCAAAGAACGTCAATACGTATAATAATTATTAACAGAAAGGAGAGTCCAAATGAGTGATACACCTTATATTGTAGGGGAAGTATTAACGACTTTTTTCGAGAACCCTCAAAACTTCTATAAAGTCATGCTTGTTCGTGTAATCGAATCTGATTGCGTGGATGTAGATGATGAGATTGTTGTAACAGGGATTTTCGGGCAAATTCATTCGGATATCTCCTATCGTTTTAATGGGAAGATTGTTTCTCATCCAAAATATGGAGAACAATTCCAAGCGGATAATTATCAGCAGACACAACCTACTGGAAAAAGAGGACTTATTCAATATTTATCAAGTGCTCATTTTCCAGGAATTGGTGAGAAGACGGCTGAGAAGATTATCGAGAAATTAGGCGAGGATGCCATGGAGCGTATTTTAAACGACGATACTGCGCTTGATGGAATTAGTGGCCTAACGAAAAAGAAAAAAGAAATGATCCGTGAAGTAATTCAACAAAATCAGGGGACTGAGAAGTTGATGTTTGAACTCACGAATCTTGGGTTTACTCCTGCGATTGCACAAAAGATTATCGGCATGTATAAAGATAAAGCAAGAGCGGTGTTAGACGAAGATCCCTATGTTCTTCTTCAAAAAATAGAAGGACTAGGATTTAGAAGAATGGATAGCATTGCTCAATCAATGGGGATTGATCCAGATGATACTTCTAGGCTAAAAGGAGCTCTCTTTGTAGTGACAAGAGATTTCTGTTATCAAACAGGAGATACTTACTTGATGGCTGAAGTTTTAATCACGCAAGCGCAACGATTACTAGAGTCCTGTCAAAACTACTTAATCGAATCCGATAAGCTAGTAGATGCATTAAACGAATTGATTCGCGAAGGCGTTGTATTTTCGGATGAAAACCGCATTGCGATTGCTTCTTTATACTATGCAGAACTAGGAATTAGTAACGCTCTGTTCAAACGAATTACAGCTTCTAAAGAAGAAATTAGTAAAGAGAAAATTGAAGAAGCGATTGAAAGAACGCAGGAGAAATTTGAAATTCAATATGATGCGTCTCAGAAAGAGGCTATTTATCGCATTATGACTGAACCGCTCTTTGTATTAACGGGTGGACCCGGTACTGGGAAGACAACGATTATTAATGCAGTTATTGATGTCTATGCTCAGCTAAACGAATTAGAAAATGACGATGAAATTGAAGAGGCGATTGTTCTTGCGGCGCCAACTGGACGAGCCGCAAAACGGATGAATGAATTGACAGGATATCCTTCTTCAACGATTCATCGGTTATTAGGGATTGCAATTGATAGTGTGGATGATAGTTTTGAAGATAAGGAAATTACTGGTGAATTCCTAATTATCGATGAGATGTCGATGGTAGATACATGGTTAATGAATCGTGTGTTTAAAGCATCTCAACAAGGATTGAAGATTTTACTCGTAGGAGATAGTAATCAATTGCCTTCGGTCGGTCCAGGGCAAGTCTTAACGGATTTACTGGAAACGAATCAAGTTCCTGCAATTGAACTAAAAAGAATTCACCGTCAAACACAGCAATCTTCTATTGTCGAATTAGCGCATAGTATTAAAGATGGTTTCTTGCCACGTAACTTTATGGAAAAACAAACGGACCGTAGCTTTTTACCATGTTCAACAGACCGTTTGGTTACTATTATTGAACAAGTTGTTGTAGCAGCTCTAAAAAAAGGCTATACGAAGCGAGATATTCAAGTATTAGCTCCGATGTATAAAGGAGATGCTGGGATTAATGCTATCAATCAGATGATGCAAGAAATCTTGAATCCAAAAATTGGGAATTCAGTTCGTGAAGTCGAGTCCTTCGACAAGGTCTTCCGTGTTGGCGATAAGGTTTTACAACTGGTGAATTTACCGGAAGAGAATGTCTATAATGGAGATATTGGTGAAATCACTGCAATTCAATTTGCTAAAGAAAATGATGATCAAGTGGATAAGATATTCGTCTTATTTGATCAAACGGAAGTGGAATACCATAGAACGGATTGGCAACAACTGACGCTAGCGTATTGTTGCTCCATTCATAAGGCGCAGGGTTCCGAATTCAAGATGGTCATCTTACCAATGGTGAATCAGTACTCACGTATGTTGCAAAGAAATCTATTGTATACAGCCGTTACACGTAGTCAGCAGTATCTGATTATGTGTGGGGAAGCGGGGGCATTCCAAAAGAGTGCAACAACGGTTCCGCCAAAACGGGCGACTTTCTTACAAGAGTTCTTAGTGAATTTTGATATAGAAAAGACAGAAGAGGTCCCAGCAATAAAGGAGCAAACAAATTCCGCACCGGATGAGTATAACGACTCTATTGAAGAAAAAGAAATTCAATTAACCATCCAAGCAATCGAAGAAGGACTTATTTCTCCGATGATTGGAATGGACGACTTAACACCATATGATTTTATGACAAGAAGCTAGTTTTCTAGCTTCTTTTTTCGTGTTCTTTTAGCCGGAAATAATTGCCATCTGTCCATGATGTAAGGTAAAATAGATACAAATGATTACGAAAGAGGGACAAATAATGAATCGACAAAAACATTTTTTAGTTTCTGAAGATGCAGTGCCTCCTGTTTTTGCTAAAGTATTACAAGCCAAAGAATTACTAGCGACAGGACAAGCAAAAGATGTCACTGAAGTAGTGAAGATGGTTGGCATCTCACGCAGTGTTTATTATAAGTATTATCGTAAAGTACAAGGTTTTTCATCTGTAAATGCTGGGAGAAAAGCATCCATTAATATTCATATGAAAAATATCAAAGGAACACTCACTAAGACGCTTGAAGTGTTCGCGAATCGCGATATGAACATTTTGACAATCTTCCAAGGGTTAGCCATTCATAGTGTTGCCGTTGTTCAAATTATGATTGATATTTCTGAGGCGACTGTTAGTGTGGAAGATGTTATCAAAGAAATTAACGCACTGGATAACATTATTTCTGTGGAGTTACAAAGTATCGAATAATGAAACATAAATTTTTAAATTATTTAACTGAAAATGATATCAAAGTGTTGATTTTTGATAAAGATGGCACATTGACGGATACATCCACATTATGGTTTGAACCAACGATTTTAGTTCTTGATGAATTAATAAATCGTAATGAGATGAATCTAACGAATGAAGAGCACGACGAGTTATTTGACCGTCTTGGAATCACTGAAACAGACATCATCGAAAATAGCGTGATTGCTGCTGGTTCGGTTCGTGATATGCTAGAAGTTATAAATGAATTTAGAGCAATCGATATCGAAGAAAATTATGACTTCGTGGTGCAATACTTTGCTGAGTATATTTTGTCTCATCCAGAGAAAATCCAAACTCTTGGGCAGGTAAAAAGAGCACTAAGTGGATTGAAAGAAGAAGGATACACGATAGCCTTAGTGACCAATGATTCTCGTTTACCAGCAGAAGCCGTATTAAAGGTTGCTGGAATTGGTGAGTTATTCGACTTTGTTGGAACCACTGATGAATTTCCTTCAAAACCTGCAACGGATTCGCTAGTTGCTATTCAAAATCAATTCGGTGTATCTTTTAACGAGATGATTTATATCGGTGACTCAACGGTCGATGAAGAGTTTGCAAAGAATACAGCTGGCTTTATCGCTGTGACAAGTGAACCTAATAATCCAGATGTTCTTCCTAGTGCTATTTTTAAAGTGAAATCGATTGAAGAATTGTGTTAGGGGGATATGATGAAAAGTACGATACAAGAAAATCATAAATTTAAAGCTCTGCTAACCATTTTAATTCCAGTTTTAATTTATCAAATTGCCAATTATTCGGCTCAATTTATTGATACAGTAATGACAGGACGTTATAACGAAGTTCATCTTGCAGGGGTTTCGATTGGTGGTAGCTTGTATGCGCCATTTTTCTCATTATTGACAGGGTTAATTTCAGGGCTTGTACCGATTGTTGGACAATATTTTGGACAGAAGAAATTGGATAAGATAGAGCAAGTGATGCGTCAATACTTAATTATTGGCGTCGTATTAGCCATTGGACTATTTGTTTTTGGAGTCCTATTTCTTAAACCTGTTTTAGGGGTTATGAATTTAGAACGAGAAGTGGAAGCTGTAGCAGTAGGATATTTAACGTTGTTATCCTTAGGGTTTATTCCATTATTACTCTTTAGTGTGTTAAGATCTTTTGTGGACGCTTTAGGATTAACCAAAGTATCAATGATGCTTATGGTATTAGTGGTTCCAATGAATATGTTTTTTAACTATTCACTGATTTACGGTCAATTTGGTTTTCCTGAAATGGGAGGAGCTGGGGCTGGACTTGGAACTGCACTGGCTTACTGGGGATTGCTCGTTGTAGCAGTTGTAGTCTTTAGAAAACATCCAGTATTAAAAGAATATGATGTTTTAAAATGGAGCGGAATAGATACAAAAATGTGGAAGGAACCGTTTAAGATTGGCCTTCCAATAGGATTATCGGTATTTGCGGAAGTTGCTGTTTTCGCATTTGTAGGATTACTCATGTCGAAATTTGGAACATCCATTATCGCATCCCACCAAGCTGCGATGAATTTTGCGATGGTGGTTTATGCATTCCCAATTAGTATTTCTACTGCATTAACCATTATTGTTTCATACGAAGTTGGTCGAAAGGATATTCGTTCAGCAATGCAGTTTGCTTACATTGGAATTGCAACGGCTGTGACACTTGCTGTTGTGACGCTGACTTTATTAGCGTTCAATATTCAATCAGTGGCCTCTTTTTACGGGACAGACCCAGACTTTATTCAATTAACGGTTGTGTTTTTAACCTATAGTCTCCTGTTCCAACTGTTTGATGCTGTGGCAGCCCCAATTCAAGGAACTCTAAGAGGGTTTAAAGATGTCCAAATGCCATTCATTTTGTTTTTAATTGGCTATTGGATTATAGGGTTACCAATCGGTTTTATTTTAGATAATGGATTTAATGCAGGTCCGTATTCTTATTGGATTGGACTCATCATCGGATTAATGAGTAGTTGTATATTCTTAGTATTCCGATTAAGAAAAGTATTTAAAAAATATAAGGAATCACGAGGTGTGTAAATGTTTGAATCATACAAAGAAGAAGTAACATTTAATGAAGAAAGAGGGTCTGAAGATTTCGACCCACAAAATGAATTTTATCAAGAAGATATGGAAGAATCGTTTAAAAAGGACATTACTTCTATTGGAAGAAGATTAATTGGTTATATGTTGGTTTTCTTCTTTTTCGCAGCTGCTGGTCAACAAGGGGCAGCCCAAAATGCAGTTGACACAGAAGATTTTTACGGAATTTGGGGAGTAGGACTATTTATTGCGGCTTCTCTAAGTTTACTTATTTGGGCTCTTTCTAAAAAATTCCCAATGAAACGTATTTATGAACACGTTGCTCCAAGAAAAATGAATATACAGTCGTTTGCGATCTTGTCTGCTAGTTTGTTTGGGATTCGCTTTATCTCAAAATTTATTTTAACAGGACTAGAGAAATTATTCTTTGAGATGGGGATTCCTGCAACACTCGTAACAAACACAAGTGAAGAATTGACGGCAAATATTATTTTTGTTCTGTATTTAGGAGTAATGGCTCCGTTCGTAGAAGAATTTATTTTTAGAGGATTCATCGGTTATCGCCTTGAACGTTATGGAAAAGTATTTACGATTCTATTCACGTCTCTTATTTTCTCATTGTTCCATGCCAATATTACGCAAGGCGTCTTCACATTTATGGCAGGGATTGTTTTCGCATATGTT
>CALALK010000126.1 GCA_937923125.1 uncultured Carnobacterium sp. | reverse complement strand
GCAATCATAAGCACCTGAAAACGAGAAACTAAAAACCTTTGGATTTTATAGTAGTCATAGTAGGGAATAAGAATCGAAATGAAATAGAGCCCCACAGCGGATGTTCCGCCATGGGGCTCTTTGAATTCGATAGGTGAGAGACTACAGGCTCGAGCCGGTCTCCTACAATCACTACTATAAAGTTAATCCAAAGGATTTTTTATAGTTTCTCGTTTGAACCTTCGATTCTTGTATTATTATTTGCGTAAACGTTCGATGTCACGCGCGATTTCAACCTCTTCGTTAGTTGGGATATTCAATACAGTAACTTTCGCACCTTCAGAAGAAATAATCGCTTCTGAACGAGTATCATTACGCTCAGGATCGATATCGCAACCGAACCAAGTTAAACCGTTGATGATACGAGAACGAATTGATTTAGAGTTTTCACCGATACCAGCAGTGAAGACGATAGCGTCCACACCGTTCATAACAGCAACATATTGTCCAATGTATTTTTGAACGCGGTCAACGAAAATTTCCACTGCAACTTTAGCATCTTCGTTTGTTGCACTTGCAGCTTCAACGTCACGCATGTCGCTTGATACACCTGAAAGGCCTAATAGACCTGATTTTTTGTTTAAGATGTCAACCATTTCGTTAACGTCTGTAATGTTTAATTTGTTCATTAAGAATGCTACTAATGAAGCATCGATATCACCTGAACGAGTACCCATTGTAACCCCTGCTAATGGAGTGAATCCCATAGAAGTATCTACAGATTTACCGCCATCAACTGCAGTGATTGAAGCACCGTTACCTAAGTGGCAAGTGATGATTTTTAATTCTTCAATTGGTTTACCTAACATTTCAGCAGCACGGCGTGAAACGTAGCGGTGGCTTGTTCCGTGAGCTCCGTATTTACGAGCTTTGAATTTTTTGTAGTATTCCATTGGAATGCTGTATAAGTAAGCTTTCTTAGGCATTGTTGTATGGAATGAAGTATCGAATACAGCAACACTTGTAATGTCTGGTAAGATGTGTTTGAATGCGCGCATTCCTACCGCTTCAGCTTTGTTGTGTAATGGTGCAAATTCTGCTAAGTCTTCAACTTGTTGGATAACAGTGTCATCAACTAAAGCTGAATCTTTGAATAATTCTCCACCAGCAACGACACGGTGACCAACACCAGTGATTTCGTCAAATGAAGAAATAATGTTTAAAGCTACTAATTGTTCTAATAATTTTTCTACCGCAACTTCGTGGGTTGGAATATCTTCTACCACTTCAAATTTTTGGTCGTCTCCGTAGCTGATTGAGAAGACTGAATCCCCTAATCCAATACGTTCTACTAAACCTTTAGCCACTACTTCTTCTTGTGGCATATTAAATAATTGGAACTTCAAGCTTGAACTTCCTGCATTAATCGCGATTGATTTTGACATGCACATTCTCCTTTAATTTCAAATTAAGCCCATTAGTGGGTCTAACAGATTTATTATAACATTTCTTGTACCCATTTTTCGAATGTTAGAGTGAATTTTCTGAATTTTTCTCTGTTCTTAAATTCTGGGATATCTCCAAGGAGCACTTGACTCACTTGTTTTGCGCCTTTTCCACGTTTTTGAACGATTAAAAGCGACTTGCTAAATTGCACATCTTTGAAGAGATTGCGTGGAAATGCCAGCATGGCTTGCACGTATGTTTCTTTTTGTAAATAAGAAAGCAACTTCTCTCCTTCAGGTGTCTCAAAAAGGTTCGTTGGAACGATAAAGAATCCAACTCCTGCCTCTTTCAAGTAACGCACTTGTTGCTCGATGAGTAAGTGATGCGCGAAGGAATGTCCTTCGTCGTTTTTCGTTTCAAAACGAGCGGCATTCGCATCTACTGGATAGTAACCAACTGGTAAATCACTCACCACGAAGTCTTGCGGATCCACGAGTGAATCTTGGAGACCATCTTGTAAGGAAGTCTTCACATCCAATTGCTCTAAGGCGAATGCTTGTAAGGCTAAGTGAACAAGCACTTCGTCATTATCGATGGCTGTTGCACTCACAGTTTTGCCAGCAGATTGTAAGAATAATAGAATCGTGCTGAGCAAGTTCCCACTTCCTGCAGCAAAGTCTGCAATTTGTAGTGGTTCGTCTTTCTTCGTCATTTGGTCAATCATATACGCCACGAGTAACCCGATGGCATCCGGCGTCATTTGATGGTTCATTTGTAAGCCATCTTCTTTAGCGGCTTTCAAGAACGTGAATTGAATCATACGGCGAATCTCTTCACTCGAATAGCTTGTTAAATCTAATTGTTGATACGCTTTGTTTAATTTTTCAGCGACTTCATTACTTGGCAATCCTTCGACTTGTTGCGCAGTGTTATCGTTCACGATATTTTGTAACGTCTCACCAAGCGCCTCTACATTCGAATAACCGATTTCTTGTTGAAGCACCTCTACAGCTTTTGCCAATTCTTCGAACGCTTTAATTTCTTTACCTGCTTCGATAAGAATCCCTCCTTCTATTTTTTAAGACTTTTTGAGCTTTGAAAACTATGAAATAGATTCATTCAAATTTTTTTGCTAACAAAACTACGAAGAACTTTCAGATTCTATTATAGATGAATCTGAAAAGTTTGCAGTAGTTTTGCCCGCTCAAATTTCCTAAAAAAAAGGATGTGACTGAATGTCACATCCTACTCAATATTATTCAGCAGCGATTACTGGATATACAGATACTTGTTTTTTGTCACGGCCTTTACGTTCGAAACGTACAATTCCGTCTACTTTAGCAAATAAAGTATCGTCTCCACCTCTACCTACGTTTTCACCTGGATGGATTTTTGTTCCACGTTGACGGTATAAAATTGAACCACCTGAAACGAATTGTCCGTCAGCACGTTTAGCACCTAGACGTTTCGCTTGTGAGTCACGTCCGTTTGATGTAGAACCGCCCCCTTTTTTATGGGCGAATAATTGTAAATTCACTTTTAACATAGTTGTGCACCTCCTTGATTGATTATGCAACAGTTACAGCTAGAAAGTCTTGATATTCCGATTGAATATCTTCTAACCCTAGTAATAGACTATTTAATAAAATTTGAGTTGTATGTTCTTGCTCTTTCGTCAAGTCTTCTACAACTTCCATATATAAGTAACCACCCTCAACCTCGTCGACTTCGACAATCGGTTGGTATCCTGCTAACTTCTCAATGCTGTTCACAGTTGTAATGGCTAGAGCCGATACCCCTGCGCAAACGATATCTGAACCGTGTTCACTAAAGTCTGCATGACCAGTCATTTCAAAGGAAACGATACGTTGGTTCTTCTTGTGTACAGTCACTTGAATCATCGTGATTAAGCGTTGATTGCGTCAATAACAACTTTTGTATAAGGTTGACGGTGACCTTGTTTACGGTGTGAGTCTTTACGACGTTTGTATTTGAAAGTTACAACTTTCTTTTGACGGCCTTGTTTTTCAACAGTTCCTTCAACAGTTGCACCTGCTACGAATGGAGCACCAACTTTAACGTCATCTCCACCTACAAATACTACTTCTTCGAAAGTTACTTTGTCGCCAGCTTCTGCGTTTAATTTTTCAACGTAGATTGCTTGACCAACTTCAACTTTAACTTGTTTTCCACCAGTTTT
>CALALK010000125.1 GCA_937923125.1 uncultured Carnobacterium sp. | reverse complement strand
ACTCGTCCCCTCCGACACGAATCGAACGGCTATTCACGATTCCTCCAAGCGAAATCGTCGCAACGTCTGTCGTACCGCCACCGATATCGACAATCATGCTTCCAGTCGGGTCTGTGACAGGAAGTCCCGCTCCAACCGCCGCTGCGAATGGTTCTTCAACCACGTAAGCTTCTTTGGCTCCTGCATATTTTGTCGCGTCTAAAACGGCTCTCTTTTCAACGTCTGTAATGCCACTTGGCACACAAATAATGACCACTGGTTTAAAGAATGAGCGGCCCACAATCGACTGAATGAAGTATTTCAACATTGCTGTCGTTGTATTGTAGTCAGCGATTACGCCATCTTTCATTGGGCGTAATGCCACGATATTTTCTGGTGTTCTACCAATCATTTCAAATGCAGATTTTCCTACTGCGATAATTTCTTCTGTAACGATATTTTTTGCAACCACGGAAGGTTCACGTGTGACGATTCCCTCATCTTCTAGATAAACAATCGTGTTAGCTGTGCCTAAGTCAATTCCGATATTTTGTGCTTTAAAATTTAATGCAACCACACTGTTTCCTCCTTAGATAATTCTTCTACAGACTTGGCTGTAAGAATTCTATTCTAGTATAGCAGAATTTAGCTTTTTATTCTTGTATTTTATAGATTTTTAGGAAACTTTTTTATTTCGTAATATTAAAACGTTTTCTGTAACACTTTAGTGATTTTTCAGTGGAGAAAACCTTTCGGTTAAAAAGCTGAAAAGCAACAAGAATGTGCTTCGTAAATTATGATTTTGGAAAACTACGAGCACTTTCGGATGTCTTCATAGGAATAACAATAGCCATACCGGAACGAGCCCAGGTCTCGTTTCCTATCGAGCTTCAAACTGACTCTAGGAAATCAATTTCCAGAGTCAGTAATTCACATCGATTATGATCGCTATTATTATTCCTATAGAATCCGAATGCTCTTCGTTTTCCGAAGTACCTTCTAATCTTGGCTTTTTAACAAGAAAGGTTTTCTTGAAAAATCACCGTGTTCCGTTTCATAAAAAATGCAAGAATAAAAAGAAATTCTTGGGAGGGGAAGGGTAAATATACCATATATGGACATGGCCAAATTTGTTCATTTTAGGCTTATCCTTTTCTATTTTTGCGCACAAAAAAACCACCGGAAAACCGGTGGTGTCAAAGTTAATACTAATTATAGTTTAACTACGTTAGCTGCTTGTGGTCCACGAGCGCCTTCTTCAACATCGAATTGAACTGCTTGTCCTTCTTCTAATGTTTTGAATCCTTCTGATTGGATTGCTGAGAAGTGTACGAATACATCGTTTCCACCTTCACGTTCGATAAACCCAAAACCTTTTTCTGAGTTAAACCATTTTACTGTACCTTGTTCCATGAACATTTCCTCCTTGTGCCATAGCACTTGTTATTGATATTCTTGCTAATGGTTCGAAAGGAGTAATATCTTACACAATTTCTTTACATAACAAAAACACAACCTAAGTATAACATCTCACAGGCAAATTTGCAAGAGTATTTCCGATTTCACTGAGAATTAAGTAGAACAATTGCCGTTTTGTGCGTTTTTTCCGAATCGTTTCGTTAATTTTCAATATTATTTTTCGTGAAAATTGAAAACAATCTGTTTTCATCTTTTTCTAAAATTCAACTTTTCACATTCTTTTGAATCGTTTTTAAAAAGCCCCGAATTCTTTTAAAGAAATATACTCCTCTCCTCCGACGACAAAATGATCCAGAAGCTCGATGCCCATGAGTTCACCGCACTCCATCAAGCGACGCGTAAAATCGATATCCGCTTGGGAGGGTTCAGGGTTGCCGCTTGGATGGTTATGGCCAATGATGACGCGTGCCGCCGAAAACCGTACGGCCTCCCGGAAGATTTCTCGAGGATGCGCCACTGCACTGTTCAACCCACCGATGAAAATCATTTTCTTCTTGATAATCTCGTTTTTCGTGTTTAAATACAAGGCGACAAGATGTTCCTGATAGGCATCCTTCAACTCCTGCACAATCCACTGGCCGGCCATCTTGGAGGACGTAATCTTCCCGAGTTTCATTTGCGCGGCATTGCTTAAGCGCACACCAAGTTCCATGGCTGCCTTGAGTTCAA
>CALALK010000124.1 GCA_937923125.1 uncultured Carnobacterium sp. | reverse complement strand
GTACCTTTTTCCCTTTGGTAAAGAAAAGAAATACAGCACTTTTAGTTAAATGTCTCATGTTGTCACCTCTAGTTCTAAGGTTAGACATTTTTCGAAGAAATGTAAAGAGTTTTTAACATAGAATTCATTGAACTTTCGAAAGGGATTTCATATGATGGTAGTAAAACATTAGGGGGAAAAATGGTGAAAAGATTACTCAAAATTGCAATAAGTTGTGTCGTGCTCTCCGGGATTTTGGCGCCTATTATAACTGTATTTGCACAAGAATCAAGTATTACGATTACAAAGAACGAGGGGAACTCTGTATCCGAGGCAGATACGCCTAAAGGGGATATCGTGGTGAACTTCTCAAATGGAGAGATTCTATTTCAGGAAAATCCAGATAATATAGTGGATCCGGCGAGTCTGAGTAAGCTCATGACCATCTTTATGGTGTATGACGCGATTAAGAGCGGGAAAATCAAGCTGGAGGATAAAGTCGTTGCGTCAAAGAACGACCAAGCGATATCGAATCTAACAAACCTTAGCAATTCGCCCATTGTAGAGGGAGTGGAATATCCAGTTAGCGAGTTGATTAAGATGGCGCTACTTCCTTCGTCAAATGCTGCTGTTTTGATGCTGGCGAATCTGATTAACCCGAATACAGACGACTATGTTGATTTAATCAATCAAAAGGCGCAAGAACTAGGAATGACCAATACCAAGTTTGTTGGAGCATCGGGCGCAGTCACGCATGATTTTGAAGGGTTATATACAGTTCAACGATATCCTTCAAACGAAACGAATCAATCAACGGCTAGAGATTTAGCGAAAATGGTTGTAGCGATGCTAAAGGCGCATCCAGAAATAACAGAAATTACGAAGAATAAAGAATTAACCGTCATGAGTGGAACGCCATATGCCAAAACCATTACGAATACAAATCATTCGGTGGAAGGGGACGTATTGGCGTATCCTGGAATCGTTGGATTGAAGACTGGTACGAGTGAAAGAGATGGATTTAATTATATCGGAATCTACAAACAAGACGGTGTAGAGCTGGTCGAAGTGATTCTGGGAGTCGGACAATTCGCGGATCATCACGGCGAGTATAATCGTCATAAAATCGGGAATGCATTATTGCAATATGTTTTTAAGAACTTCGAGCATAAGACAGTATTCAATCCAGGGACTCAAACAATCGATGGACAAAAAGTAACAGTAGAGCATACGGTTGATGTATACGTAGAAAAAGGGAAAGAACCTGTGTATGCACTAGAAGGAAATACATTAAAAGTCCAAACACCATATGGCACGCTGTATGATAAAGAGTTTGCAGTAAAAGTGGAGCCAGCAGCAAGTGATGCTGTGGAATCAACGTATATCGAAACAACTCAAGTAGAAGAAAAAACGCCTCAGAAAATTATCAAAGGCGTACTTCGTTTCCTAATGAGAGTTCCATTTATAGTTTGGCTTGGATTGTTAGGAGTTTTATTTATTGTAGTAATAATCTTAAAAATTAAGAAAAAAATGAGAAGAAGAAAGGAGCGATTAAGAAGAAGACAAAAGTAGAATCTGTATTAGTTTCAAAAAAATCTGTACTAATTTTAAGAAAATCACAGTGGATATGTTGAAAACAAATGAAAACACTAGATGTGGTATTCACGCTTTTTTCATATTTAAATTGTCAGAATTTTGAGTAATCAATTCACAAGTAAAATGTAACCTAATTGTAATGGAATTCAAGTAGAAACAGTTGGAAAATCAGATTAGGTATGGTATTATGTTTACCTGAATAAGGGTAAAATTTATTTCCTGTTCGGTGAAAATTCACAAATTATCGAAGTAAAAAAATAATCAAAAGGAAAGAGGTAGAAGATGTTTAGTTCAAAAAATATTCAAATGAATGAACGTAAAAATCGTTCAAAAGTAACACGTTATGCAATCAAGAAATTAAGCATGGGTACAGCATCTGTAGCTGTAGCATTAGGGTTTATGTTTGTACAAGGACAAACGATTGTACATGCGGACACTGTTGAAGCAACAGCAACAGAAGCAACTGCAAAACCTACAGAAGAGAAGAAAGATACTGTAGAAGATGAGAAAGCTGTATACGAAGTTTCAGCTGAAAAACCAGAAGCAACAACTGCAGCTGAAGGTGTAACTCCAGCAGAAAAAACTGAAGAAACAACTGCGGCAGCTGAAAAGAAAGAAGAAACAACAGCCGCAACAGAAAAAGCAGAAGAAACAACTGCTGCTCCAGAAAAGAAAGAAGAAACTACAGTAGCTGAAGAAAACAAACCACGTACTCGTTCAAGACGTGCTGCTGCAGAAACTAACGATGATAAAGTTGGTGAAGATGTTGTAGATGCAACTGCTGAACCAAAAGCTGAAAAACCAAGTTTCACACCAAAAATCTTAGCAGACCAATTATTAAAACAAGTTTCTTGGTTAGACTTCGGGGATACTGCGAACTGGACTGGAACAACTACAACAGCTGATGGCAAATTAGCCCTTCAAGTGGGTGCTACTTATACGAAAGAAGTAATGCCTGGTTATATTGTTAAAATTAAAGTGAAATCTTTAAAACCATTCCAAGCGACTGAATTGTATAAAAAACGGTTGGAAGAGCGAGGCGCTACAGACGAAGAAAAAGCGACTTACGATCCAAACGCTAAAAATGGTTATATCAACTCTATTGCTGATCCAAAAACAAGAAAGGCTTTTAATAATAAAGAAGAAGCAAAAGTAATTGCGGATCCACAAAATAGATGGACTGAAATCCGTAGAGAAGGAATCGATACTGGTAATAAACAAACTACGATTTCTTCAGAATTCAACGGCGGAAATATCGGTGTTCAATTTGATATTTCAGCAACTTATAATGGAAAAGCAGTAAAACCAGCGATCGTTATGGCCGATGGTGAGTCAGCTAACCCAGGTGAGTTAGTACTCTTCACTACAAACGGTTCAGGTTGGCAACATGTTGGGGAATGGTTAAAAAATAATAATAAGAATACGAAAAACTATGTTCCTCAAAATACAGCAGATCTATTTGACCCATCAAAAAATTACGGTAGTGTAAACGTTGATGGAGTTAACATTAATGGACTTAACTTAAACCTTTTACGTAAAGCAACTGGTGTGGGTGAAGACGGTAAAACTGTAGCATGGAAATACTATGGAAGCGCAGACTTGAAGACAGGTGGTTTAGGAACAGGCGTATTTGGTCCTAACGTTTCTGCAAGCACGATTGCCGTACCTATGGTAATGACACGTGGTGCTTCTGAAATTGGACTATATATCGCATCTTCAGGTAAACAATCAGCGATGCTTGGTTTCTTACCATTAGATGAAGGGGATGCTCCTGATTCATACGGAATCGCAACTCACGCGATGAACCAAGTCAATGGGGTAACAGGCGCTGCCGTTAACCAACCATACCTTGGAGATACTCGTCCAGATATGGATGAAAACTTAGAACGTACGGACTGGAAAGGTGACGATAAGGACGGTACAGGCGATGAAGGTATCGACCAAATCTTACCAACAGACTTAAAAGGCAACACAAATGGAATGATTGCCCTAGAACGTACACGTCCAGGAAACTACACATTAACTGTACAAGCAAATACTGGTGGAGCTCCTGAAGCTTACCTATATGGTTGGGTTGACTTTAACCAAAACGGTAAATTCGATGAAAATGAACGTTCTGAAAAAACAACAATTACTAAAGATGGAAATGCCGTATTAACATTTAACAACGGACCAATCTTAAGTGATTTACAATTAGATAAATTAGGAGTACGTATCCGTATTTCGACTTACGCTCCAGATATTGAAAGTCCAACAGGAATGTCAATGTCAGGGGAAGTAGAAGACTTTGAAACACAAGTAATCTTCCCACCAAAAGGAAGCAAGAAAGAAACTGAAGACTTACAAGGTGTAAAACAAACTGCGACAGTAGAATTCACACCTCGTGGTAAACAACGTTACTCAAGAACTGAAGATGCAGTGATTGATGAAACAGTTGCACCATTTATCGTTGACGAACAAGGCAACAAAGTGGCTTTAGACGCTGAAGGCTACTATGTTGTGAACGGAGAAGGTAAATACCGTGTAACAGGTGCTGGTAAAGACGTTAAAGTGGAATTTATTCCAGATAACGGCTTTGTTGGAACTGCAGCAGGTATCACAATTCGTCGTCTTGACAACAATGGCGTAGATACTGGTTGGAATACAAAAGATAATTCTCAACCTGTTATCAGTGACCAAACAAACACAATGGATGGTCGTTACATTCCAACAGTAACTCCATTGTCTGAAGAAGTGACTACAGAAGATTTACAAGGGTTAGAACACGACAAAAAACTTACATTTACAAATGGAGAAGGCGAAGTAAAACCTTCTGCTACAACACCAATGGTTATTGTAAATCCGGAAACGGGTGGTCTCATTGGTAATGAAGCTCCAGCGATGAAGGATGGTAAGGTAGTTGGATTATATGAGATTGATCCAGTAAATGGAACGGTGAAATTTACGCCAAATAAAGACTTTATTGGAACTCCAGATCCAATCTTAATCCAAGTGGTGGACGAAGCGACTGGCCGTTCTTTAGCCGGAATTAAATACACTCCAACTGTAAATCCTGTAACTCCAGTAGGTGAAAACAAAGAAACAACTGGTAAACAAGGACAACCACAATCTGATACAGTAACATTTAAACAACAATCTGGTGCAGAAGAAAAAATCCCTATGGTTGTGAACGCTGAAAACCCAGCGAAATTCATCGACCCAGCAACTGGTGAACCAACAGATGCGACTGAATTACCAGCAATGAAAGATGGTAAACAAGTAGGTACGTACACAATTGACCCAGCGACTGGTAAAGTGACATTCACACCAAACAAAGACTTCGTTGGAACTCCAGATGGAATTACTGTTCAAGCAAAAGACGCGAACGGAACTCCAGCAACAGCAACTTACACACCAACAGTTACTCCAGTAGCACCAACTGCTGAAGATGTAACATCAACTGGTAAACAAGGACAAGAACAAAAAGAAACTCCTAAGTTTACTGAAGGTGACCCAGTAGCACCAATCACAATTAACGCTGATCAACCAGCTAAATTCATTGATCCAGCTACAGGTGAACCAACAGATAAGACTGAATTACCAGCAATGAAAGATGGTAAACAAGTGGGTACTTATACAATTGACCCAGCAACAGGTGAAGTAACGTTCAAACCTAATAAAGACTTTGTTGGAACTCCAGATGGAATTTCAGTACAAGCGAAAGATGCGAATGGTACACCAGTAACAGCTAAGTACACACCAACAGTTACACCAGTAACTCCAACAGCTGAAGATGTAGAGTCAACTGGAAAACAAGGACAAGAACAAAAACAAACACCTAAGTTTACT
>CALALK010000123.1 GCA_937923125.1 uncultured Carnobacterium sp. | reverse complement strand
ATCTCATGTCAAAAAACAAATCGCTTTAGGTCTGGCATTCGGGTCTATTATCGGTGGAAAAATCGGAGATGTGATTTTCCTTCATGCTGTAGACAGTTGGGGAAGCCAGGCAGTAAGTGCGACACAATCGGTGATTCTATTTCTATTACTGGGTGGCATTATTCTGTTCACGCTCAATAAGGAACGGATTCGAACGCTAGAAGTGACGAATCTTGTGGCGATTGTGACGATTGGGCTAACAGTCGGTATCATTTCAGTCTATCTAGGGATTGGCGGAGGACCACTGAATATTGCACTTTTGGTTTATTTCTTCTCGATGAAAGCCAAAGACGCAGCTGCCTATTCGATATTGATGATTTTCTTTGCCCAAATTATTAAGATGGGGACTGTCATTCGTGATTTTGAAAAATACAACAATGTCAGTCTCGTGATTTTAGCGATTGCGATTTTTGCGGTACTCGGTGGTTGGATTGGAACGAAAATCCAATCGAAACTCACGCACGAAGCCGTTGAAAAACTCTATCTAGGATTGATGGGGATTTTAGTATTGATGACCGCCTTCAATGTATTTAAATTTATCGGAGTATAAACAAACTCCCAAGCAGTATAGCTTGGGAGTCATTTTTTTGTTTTATTGGAGAGGAAATCCTCATAAAAATGATGTTTTGTTGATTTGGAATAATCAACAACCAAGTACGGATACTTTTTATGCATGGATTTCCTTGTAGACTTCTTGTTTCTTGAGGCCAAGATGTTTTGCGACTGCCTTAATCGCATCTTTTTGCGTAAGGCTTTGATGTTCCATAAACCAGTCGACTTGTTCTGCAATCGAAAGTGTAGCGTCTGGTGTATTTTCTTCTAATGCGCCAGAAAGAGCAGTTGTCACTTCGTCTGGATTTTTATGTCCAATCAAGATGCAACATTCGCCTTTTAATTCTTCTTCGCTTACAAGAGCTACGAGTTCTGCGGCTGTTCCGCGAATAAACTCTTCGTAGGTCTTCGTCAACTCACGGCATAAAACGACAGATTGTTGTTCGCCGTAGACGGTTTGAATCGCCGAAAAAGTATCTTTCAATCGGAATGGCGATTCATATAAAATCACAGTCTCGCTATGCGTGCGTAATTGCTCGAGGGCAGCGATTTTTTCTTTCTTTTTACGTGGTAAGAATCCATAGAAATAGAACGGCTGAGGAACAAGACCACTCGCAATCAGAGCTGTAATTCCCGCATTCGCTCCGGGAAGAGGAATCACTGGGATACCGACTTCGACGCAAGCTTGTACGAGTTCAAATCCTGGGTCGCTAATCGAAGGGGTGCCGGCGTCACTCACTTGCGCAATGTTTTTTCCTTCTTGCAACCACTCGATGACTTGTGGGATTCTCTCTTGTGTATTATGTTCATGGAAACTCTTTTGTGGAGTCTCGATTTCAAAATGGTTGAGTAATTTTTGCGTATGACGCGTATCTTCGGCAAGAATTAAATCGACGTCTCTAAGCGTATTGACCGCGCGGAAAGTCATATCTTCTAAGTTTCCAATCGGAGTAGGGACAAGGAATAATTTTCCTACGCCTTCAGTTCGATAACTCTGTTGTCTCATGAGGGTGTTCTCCTTCTAAATAAATAATGACAGGACGCGTGACGGTTGCGCCAATCGTCTGTAGAAATGTTTCCTTTTTGGGGCGAGAGAATTTCTTGAATGCTGCTTCCGCCTTCATGGCTTCTTGCTTTGTGGCAAATTCTTTCGCGTAGAGCAGCGTCACAGGTGTTCTCACTCTTGTATATTTAGCTCCTTTTCCGGCGTTATGCGTTGCGATTCGTTTTTCTAAATCGACCGTATAACCGGTGTAAAAGGTCTGGTCCTTACACAGAAGGACGTACATAAAGAATTGACTCATGCCTCATCCCCCCAGAGGATACTTCTAATTTTTTTGGTATATTCTTGATGCTCATCGAAAACCGTAATCGGTGGTAATACCTTAAGCCCTCCAGGAAGTCCGTCCTTCATTAATTCAATAAGGACAATGTTGCTTTCTTTGCCTTCTTTTGGATAGAC
>CALALK010000122.1 GCA_937923125.1 uncultured Carnobacterium sp. | reverse complement strand
CGCACTGCAGTCGAACTAATCTTTCCGCTAGCGTTCTTTTGCTCATCAATTGTAATAATCTCGAATCGATTCGAAGCGTACTTCGGTAATAATTCCATATTCGCAATGTCTCTCTTGCCGTACGTGTAATCAAACCCAGCTACAATGACTTTCGCGTTTAATCCGACAATATATTGATCGACAAACTCTTGCGGAGAAAGAGCTCCGAATTCCTTAGTAAAATCAACTAAATAGAAAATATCGACACCTAGTTCTTCTAATAATTCCTTCTTACGTTCTAGTGGTGAGACATATTGAATGCTTGCAGAATCTACATTTTGAAAAATAACAGACGGATGCTGATTAAACGACATGACTGCTACTTTAAGCCCGCGTTCCTGTGCAACTCTTTTGGCAGTAGTAATTACTTCTTTATGACCTAAGTGGATTCCATCAAAGAATCCTAAAGCGAGGACAATCGGTTCTTGAAATATACACTCTTTATTGTAAGGGTGTGTTAACTCTATTGTTTGCATCTTCTCTCCTTTCTAAAACATTTTAATTGGTTTTAATAAGCCTTTTTTCGTAGGATGAGGACCGTAAATTGATATGAGTTGGTCTTCATAATAACAAGCAGTCGGTGCTAAAATCTGAGGAAATTCAGCTTGAGATAAAATTGCACCATTTTTAAATCGAATATATTCATCTTCAGTTAAGTCGATTCGAGAATAGTCTTCAAATACTAAATCAACTGGTTTTAAGGCTTCTTGAGCTTTATCATTTTGAGCAAGCTCGTTTAGTTGTTCTAATGTAATGCAGTCATCAGAGTGGAAATGGCCACTTTTTACACGGGTTAATTGCGACATATGCGCTTCAACACCTAACGCTTTTCCTAAATCAACAGATAAAGTTCTCACATAAGTCCCTTTGCTGCAACTCACTTCAAACTTCAATGATTGGGTCTTCGTTTCCTCATTATAAACAGGTTCTGAAATCCGTTTGAAGTCATAAATCGTTGCTTTTCTGACAGGACGTTCTACCTCTTCACCAGCTCTTGCATATTCATAAAGACGTCTTCCGTTCACTTTAACCGCAGAATACATCGGTGGAATCTGAGTGATTTCTCCGATAAACTGTTGCATTATTTTATCAATTTCTTGAATAGAAAAAGGATTTTCAATTGGTGATGAAGAAACGATTTCCCCATGTGCATCTTCAGTCTCAGTAGAAAAACCTAATGTAATTTCACCTTGATAAACTTTATTGGCTTCATGAAGATTCTCAACAACCTTAGTCGCTTTTCCGATACAGATTGGCAATACGCCATCCACCTCAGGATCAAGCGTACCAGAATGCCCGACTTTTTTTGTTTTTAATAACTTTCTAACCTTATAGACACAGTCGAACGACGTCATGCCTTTTTCTTTCCATAACGGAAGGATTCCGTCCATCCCATTCATCCTCTCAGACTTTACATTTGCTAACCTATTGTATCATAATTCGCACTTTTCCACATAGATTATGAATATAGATTTTTAGGCGGAAAATATGGTATTATAGATAGGTAAACTTATTTGATAGGAGTGACTTTAATGTCTAGAGTATATATTGTAACGGACTCAACAGCAGACTTAACTGAAGAAGAAGTTAAACAATTTGAAATCTCTATCGTTCCAATGAATATCTCAATCGATGATGAAAATTATATCGATGGTGTAACAATTACTAAAGAAGAATTTAAAGAAAAAATGGTTGCAAGTGCTGAGCTTCCAAAAACAGCACAACCTTCAATCGGCCGTTTCGTAGAAGTATATGATGAACTTGGTAAAAACGGAGATTCTGTGATTTCAATTCAGATGATGCGTTCTATTAGTGGTACTGTCGACGCCGCTCGTCAAGCAGGTGATATTTCTGAATCAAATGTTACTGTTGTCGATTCGGACTTTACATCTCGTTCAATGGGCATGATTGTTAAAGAGGCCGCTAAAGCAGCACAAGAAGGCAAATCCGTTGAAGAAATTCTTGAGATTGTTGAAGATGCTAAAAAACGCACTACTCTTTATTTAACAGTTGTTAACTTAGACAATTTAATTAAAGGTGGTCGTATTAGTCAACTGATGGGAATGTTCTCCAACTTACTCAATATCAAGTTATTCCTGCAAGTCATTAATGGAAAAATTGAAATCATCCAAAAAGGGCGCGGTCTAAAATCGCTTCAAAAGAAATACGACGAAATCTTTGAACAGATGAAATCTGCTCCAAACGGGATTCAAGAAATTGGAATTATGCATGCAGGATTAAGTGACTTTAACGAAGGAAATATCGCTCGTGTGCGTGAACTCTTCCCTGATGTACCACTTACAATTGTAACAACTTCACCAATCATCATGAGCCACACAGGCGTTGATGCAATGGCGATTACTTACTTAGAAAATAAATAAAAAATAAAGCAACTAACTCTGACTTTCAGAATTAGTTGCTTTTTTGTTAGTTTAATAATTGTCCAATAAAGATACCTACATAAGTACCGATAATGTAACCTAATGTACCTACAAGCATTGTCGGTGCGACAAAACGATGCCACCCTTTTGAAATAGCCATAGCCGCAGCGGTTGTTGGGCCACCGATATTTGCATTTGAAGCAAGAATGGCTTCTTCCACTGTGAATCCAAAGATTTTTGCACCAGCAAATGTCACTGCCATATTCACAAAAACCATGATTGCACAGAAAACAAGTAATAGCGGAGATTTCTCAACAATTGCACCAATTGAAGCTGGTATTCCGATTACTACGAAGAATAAGTAGATCAAGAATGTTCCAATTTCATTTGCTCCACTAATCTTCTTGAAATGTTTCGCAAAAATAGTCGAACATGCAACTGTCAACGTTGTTAAAATTAAATATTTATTTGAAACTAGCTGGATAAAACTATTATCACCAAGACCTGAAATGATTTCAGATAATGTAAAGCTTATTGTTACGATAATTACAGAAATCGCAAAGACAAAAGCTACGTCTTGAACTGTAATAACGGTATCTTTGTTATATGCTTTTTCCTCTTCCTCTTTTACACCCTCAGTATAAGCAAATTTAAAATGCTTTTTGAAGAAGCCAATCGAAGGAATCATCAGTAAAATTAAGAAGTAGAATACCATTAACAAGTTATCCGCTACTGTTGCAGCAGAAATGAGTTCTTTTGGAATATCGAAAGCTGATGAAACAGCAACAAAGTTTACTCCACCACCAATATAACTTCCAACCATCATTCCAGCAATATGGTTCAATACAGGAATCGCCTTTGACAAAGCTAAATATCCTAATATTGCCCCTAAAACAGTTCCTACAGAACTAATGAGGAAGATAGCCAGTAAACGTCCACTCTCTTTCCAAATTTGTTTTAAATCGCATTGGAATAAAAGCATTGGGATGGCTAATGGGACAACAACTCCCCAAACTTGATCGTATACTGGTGAATCCGTTGGGATAATCCCTAAATTACTTAATGTTGCTGCCATTAATAGACCTATAATTGCTCCACTAATCTTTGCAGCCCATTTATATCGATTTTCTAAAAAGATACTGATAGTCGCGATCCCAACGATAATCGACCACAATACCCATGTATTATTTGCATCAATCATAAAACACCTCTTCTAGCTTTTTAAATACACACGAAAATTATCATATATGATAATTTTTTACTAAAAAGGCAAAAGAGTTTTTTCTGTTTGATGTCCTTTTGCCCTTAAAATTATTATCTTTGTTCGTCTTCTTCTTGAATAGATTTTAAAAGCTCATCAATATGATTACCGTAATCTACTGATTCATCGCGTTTAAAGATTAATTCTGGAGTCTTGTACAATGAAAGACGTTTGCCTAATTCACGACGGATAAGGCCTTTTGATTTTTCTAAACCACGTTCAGTCGCTTGACGTTCACTAGCCAATTTTTGAAGTGTTGTATAGTAAATAGTAGCAATCTGTAAATCGCCAGTCACTTCTACTTCAGTAATAGTAATTTCTTGTACACGTGGATCACGAACTTTTTTAGATAAGATATCATTTACTTCTCGTAAGATTTCTTGTGATACACGTCCAACTCTAAAGTTTGCCATTTTATCTCCTTTCCAACGAAAGAGGCACTGTAATCAGTCCCTCTTCGTTCAACTTAAATAATGATTAACTTCTTCTTTAATTCGGTCGATTCATAACGAATTTTCTCACACTATTTTTATAACGGCTTGACCTCCTAGCTTTGGCGTCCACTTCGTTAAGCTTCGTAAAATCTTCTCGATTTTCCTCTCCTTAACTCCAGTGTTCCAAAGCTAAACAGTCGGTCTCGCACTATTTGCGTTTAATCTCGACCATTTCGTATGCTTCGATGATGTCGTCTACTTTAATATCGTTGTAGCCTTCAATCATGATACCGCACTCGAATCCAAGTTTAACTTCTTTAGCGTCATCTTTGAATCGTTTCAAGCTTGCTAATTCACCTTCGTAAATAACAATGTTATCACGGATTAAACGAACTGAGCTTGAGCGTTTAACAACACCTTCTAATACGTATGAACCAGCAATTGTTCCAAGTTTAGATACAGTGTATGTTTCACGAACGATTGCTTGACCAGTAATTTTTTCTTCGAATTCTGGGTCCAGCATCCCTTTCATCGCTGTTTCGATTTCATCAATTACGTTATAGATGATACGGTGTAAGCGAATATCTACTTGATCAGATTCAGCTTGAATTTTCGCTTGTGGCGTAGGTCTTACGTTAAATCCGATGATAATCGCATTACTTGCTGTTGCAAGAGTAATATCGCTCTCGTTGATTGCCCCTACAGCTGTATGGATAATCTTCACGCGCACGCCTTCAACTTCGATTTTTTGTAAGCTTGATGCTAATGCTTCAACAGAACCTTGTACGTCAGCCTTGATAATGACATTAACTTCTTTCAATTCTCCTTCTTTCAATGTAGAGAATAAGTTATCTAATGTAATACGGCTTGAAGCGTTACGTTGTTCGATTAACGCGCGTTTTGCACGTTCTTCACCAGCAGCACGAGCAGTTTTCTCGTCTTCGAATACTACGAAGCGGTCCCCAGCTTGAGGTGACGCGTTAAGACCAGTAATCTCAACTGGAGTCGCTGGTAAAGCAGTTTTCACACGACGACCTTGATCGTTCACCATAACACGGACACGTCCAAATGTGTTCCCAACAACGATTGGGTCTCCAACTTTAAGCGTTCCTTCTTGTACTAATAATGTTGCGATAGGTCCTTTAGATTTATCTAAACGAGCTTCAATAACAGTTCCTAATGCTAAACGGTTAGGGTTTGCTTTCAACTCTTGAACTTCAGCAACCAATAGAATCATTTCTAATAATTCTTCAATGTTTTGATTGAATTTCGCTGAAATCTCAACGAAAATTGTGTCTCCACCCCATGCTTCAGGTACAAGACCTAAATCAGAAAGTTCTTGCATCACGCGTCCAGGGTTAGCTGCTGGTTTATCGATTTTGTTCACAGCAACAATAATTGGAACATCAGCAGCTTTAGCATGGTTAATCGCTTCAATAGTTTGAGGCATTACTCCATCATCGGCAGCTACTACAATAATTGTAATATCAGTGATGTCTGCAC
The DNA here is from genome assembly GCA_937923125.1 of uncultured Carnobacterium sp. Lineage (GTDB taxonomy): Bacteria > Bacillota > Bacilli > Lactobacillales > Aerococcaceae > Granulicatella. The sequence continues at coordinate 8,698 of CALALK010000122.1, read as the reverse complement.
CACGCGCACGCATTGTAGTGAAGGCCGCATGCCCGGGTGTATCTAAGAACGTAATTGGTTTGCCATCGATTTTAATTTGGTAAGCACCGATATGTTGAGTGATACCACCCGCTTCACCAGCTACAACTGAAGAATTACGTAATTGGTCAAGCAATGTTGTTTTACCATGGTCAACGTGTCCCATGATTGTTACAACTGGAGGACGTACTGTGCTTTCTGCATTTTCAGCAGCTGCTTCTTCAAAGTACACATCTAAATCAGAAATATCTTTTTCGATTTTTTCTTCAGCATCCATACCGTAGTCTGCTGCTAACAATTCAATCGCGTCTTTAGATAGACCTTGGTTTAATGTTGCCATTACTCCTAATAGGAATAATTTTTTGATGATTTCAGCTGGTTCACGTTTGATTTTCTTCGCTAATTCAGCAACAGTCATACCATCTGTATACACTAATACATCTGGTAATTCATGGAATTTACGTGCTGGAACAGCTGGTTTAGCTTTTTGTTCTTCACGACGGTTTCCTTTTTTACCTTTTTGGTTACGATTTTTCTTGTTGAAACCATCATTGTTAAAATCGTTAAATCGTTGTTGATTTTTTCTGTCGTTATTACGATTGTTTCTTGGTGACTCGAAACGATCGTTATTGTTATTTTGTTTTTGGTTGTTACGAGGACGTTCTACTTGTCCTTGTTGGTTAGAACGAGCTTCCGTGCGTGCTGGTTCTTGCTTAAATGAAGGACGGTTTCCATTCGCATTTTGTGGTTTTTGGTTTTGACGTCCATGATTTCTATTATCATTTTGTTCGTTACGTCTTTGATTTTGAGAATGGTTACGTTCTTGATTTTGCTTTTGATGTCCTTGTTTTGGAGCACGGTCTTCTCTTTTAGCTCCTTCTTTTTTAGGAGCGTGACCTTTAGGCGCTTCTTTCTTTGGTTCAGCTTTTTTAGCTTCTTGTTTAGGAGCAGGCTGTACATCTTGTTTTGGAGCCTTTGGTGCTGGTTTAGCAGCAGGCTTTGAATTCCAAGCTCCTTTAATTTTTGAGATTTCAGATTCTTCCATAGTAGACATATGGCTATTGTATGAAATACCTACTTCTTTTGCTTTTTCAATAATTTCTTTACTAGCCACATTTAATTCTTTCGCTAATTCGTATACGCGAGTTTTCGACATAGTCTCACCTTCCTATTCGTTCATATCGTTAAATCCCTTCATCTTCAGTAGACTCTTTGTAAACCCTCGATCATCAACTAAAACGATGGAACGTCTCTTGCCGATAGCAAGAGATAGTTCATCTGTTTCAAATTGCTGAACAAAAGGAATTTCATAATATTCACATTTGTTTTTGATTTTTTTAACAGTGTTTGCACTACAATCTTTGGTACAAATCACTAAATTTCCTTTTTGTCTTTGAATGCTTTGGATTACTTGCTCCTCACCCGTAATTAATTTACGAGCAGCTGTCGCCATTCCAAGCAAATTCAAAGCTCTTTGTTTAACGAGCTCTTCCATCACTAAACAACTCTTTTCTTGCTTTTTGATGTTCTACATAAGCGAGAAGTTCTTCATAAAATGCATCCGGAATCTCAATTTCTAATTGTTTTTCAAACAGACGATTTTTCCAAGCTTTCTCCACTAAAGTAGGTTCAAGAGTAATATATGCACCACGGCCGTTTACTTTACCAGTTGGGTCGATTTGTGCAACACCTTCAGCATTACGAACAATACGTACCAACTCTTTCTTCGGCATCATTTCACCTGAAGCGATACAACGGCGCATCGGAATCTTTTTCTTTTTCATCGTGCACCTCCAGTATTCTATTCTTCTTCAGAAGAACCTTCTTCGGCTTCTTCAACGACTGGATTTGCTAAATTTTCTAAATACTCTTCATAAGCAGTTTCTGATTTAATATCGATACGGTATCCAGTTAATTTTGCAGCTAGACGTGCATTTTGACCACGTTTACCAATTGCAAGTGATAATTGGTGATCTGGAACAACAACGATACAACCATTGCTATCATCATTAAATTCAACTTTAATTACTTGAGCTGGGTTTAATGCGTTTTTGATGTAAACTGCTGGATCTTCGTTCCATTCAACGATATCCATATTTTCACCGTTTAATTCTTCAACAATGTTATGAACACGTTGTCCGCGAGGTCCTACACATGTTCCAACTGGGTCTAAGTTACTATCGTTTGAACGAACGGCTACTTTAGCACGATCACCTGCTTCACGAGCGATAGAAACAATTTCTACAACGCCATCGTAAATTTCAGGAACTTCTTGTTCAAATAAACGTTTTAATAAATCTGGATGAGTACGACTTACGAAGATTTGAGGTCCTTTAGTAGTGTTATCTACTTTAGAAACTAGAACTTTAATACGTTGGTCAGGTAAGTACTCTTCTGTTGGGATTTGGTCTTGTTTGGCCATTCCAGCAACGATACGTCCAAGATTCACATAAACATAACGGAAATCTTGACGATCAACAACACCCGTCATAATTTCATTTTCGTATTGAATGAATTCATTGTAGATGTTTGTACGTTCAGCATCGCGAAGACGTTGCATAATCACTTGTTTTGCTGTTTGAGCAGCAATACGTCCGAAGTCTTTTGGAGTTACTTCAAAACGAATTTTATCGCCAACTTCATAAGCTTTATTTTTCGCATGTGCTTCTTCTAGGCTTACTTCAAGAGTTGAATCGAATACATATTCAACCACTTCTTTAACAGCATATACATGCATGTTGCCTTTCTTTTGATCAAACTCAACTTCTACGTTTTGAGCTTGTCCGTAGTTTTTCTTATATGCAGACACTAATGCTGCTTCTAAAGCTGTGATGACAACATCTTTAGAGATTCCTTTTTCTTCTTCGAGAACAGTTAATGCTCTAAGCATTTCTTTACTCATGTGTTTACTCCTTTACTCCTTAGAATTTGATAGCAAGACGTGCTTTCGCGATATTCTTACGATCAATTGTAAATTCTTTTGTTCTTGTTTTGATTTGTACCTTCAACGTTACCGTTTCTTCATCGACTGAAAGAAGAGTTCCTTCAAGGAATTTCTCACCTTCAACGTTTTGATAAAACGATAAGTGTACGTATGAACCAATGGCCGCTTTTAATTCTTCTTCGTTTCTTAATGGGCGCTCTGCACCTGGTGAAGAAACTTCTAAGAAGTAAGCTTGCGGAATTGGATCTGGATCTTGTGCATCAAGAATTTCACTAAATTTTTCACTCATAAACGCGCAGTCATCCAAGTCGATTCCTCCTGGTTTATCTAAGTAAAAACGTAGAAACCAATTCTTTCCTTCTTTGACAAATTCTAAGTCGAATAACTCAAAGCCTTCTTTTTCGATGACCTCTTTAGTAAGCTCTGTTACCGTCTCAGTTACTTTACTCATAGCCTCAACCTCCTTGCTACTTGAGTCCATGTCGATAAAAAGAGTGAGCGTTTCCGCTCACTCTCCTCTCAACTACTATTCTACTTTGTTAGTATAACATAAACTTTGTTAAAATACCAACTATTGTGTTATTAGAACAAATCATCGAATAACGATAATTGGTTTTCATCCGGTAAGTGGTCTAGGACTTTGTTTTCTGTCATATAATCAATCAATGTCTTAGACACTTTACCACGTGTTGCTAAGTCTTTCTTTGATAAGAAAGGTTGTTCTTGTCTTGCTTCAACAATCTTATTAGCAACGTTAAGTCCTAACCCTTGAATCGCTCTAAACGGAGCAATTAATGAGTCTCCTTCAATAACAAAGTTACTCGCTTCTCATTTATCGATGTCAACCATCTTAAATTGGAAACCACGTTCAACCATCTCGTTCGCTAATTCAAGTACTGTTAACAAGTTTTGTTCTTTCGTACTTGCTTCCATTCCCTTTTCACGAATTTCTTTGATACGTTTCTTAATCATCTCTTTTCCTTGTGACATTGCAACGATATCGAAATCTTGCGCACGAACTGAGAAATAAGCACAGTAGTATAGTAATGGTTTATGAACCTTAAACCAAGCTACACGTAACGCCATTAAAACGTAGGCTGCAGCATGGGCTTTCGGGAACATATATTTAATCTTTAAGCACGATTGGATATACCATTCTGGGACATTGTTTTCTCTCATAATCGCTTGGAAGTCATCAGGAATTCCTTTCCCTTTACGTACTCCTTCCATGATTTTGAAGGCAATCCCTTCTTCAACGCCTTTATGGATTAAATACACCATGATGTCGTCACGACAACCGATAACGTCAGCAAGCGGGATATTATGAAGTCGAATCAACTCTTCGGCGTTTCCAAGGTATACGTCAGTACCGTGTGACAACCCAGAAATTTGAAGTAATTCAGTAAATGTTGAAGGTTTTGTTTGTTCTAACATTCCACGAACAAATTTAGTACCAAATTCTGGAATACCAAGTGTCCCTGTATTGGAGTCAATTTGCTCAGGAGTCACTCCTAACACTTCAGTCCCACCAAAGATTTTCATCACTTCTGGATCATCAGGTGGAATCGATTTTGGATCCATTCCTGATAAGTCTTGTAACATACGAATGACGGTTGGATCATCGTGCCCAAGAATATCAAGTTTTAAAACATTATCGTGAATCGAATGGAAGTCAAAGTGTGTTGTTCTCCATTCAGCACTTAAATCATCAGCTGGATATTGAATTGGTGTAAAGTCATACACATCCATATAATCTGGGATTACAATAATCCCACCCGGATGCTGACCTGTACTTCTCTTAACTCCCGTACATCCGCTCGCTAAGCGTTCAATTTCTGCTTGACGGAACTCTAATCCTAAGTCACGCTCATATCCCTTTACATACCCAAAAGCTGTCTTATCGGCTACCGTACTGATGGTCCCTGCACGATACACGTAATCTTCACCGAACAGTACTTTTGTATAGTTATGCGCTTGTGGTTGATATTCCCCACTAAAGTTTAAATCGATATCGGGAACTTTATCTCCGTAGAATCCTAGGAAGGTTTCAAACGGAATGTCGTGTCCATCTTTAACCATCCTCGTATTACATCTTGGACAAATTTTTTCAGGCAAATCAAAACCTGAGCCTACTGATCCATCATCAAAGAATTCTGATAATTGACATTGAGGGCAACGATAGTGCGGCGCTAATGGATTCACTTCGGTAATTCCAGTTAAAGTAGCTACTAAGGATGAACCAACCGACCCACGTGATCCAACCAAATACCCGTCCTGATTACTCTTTAATACAAGTTTTTGAGCAATTAAATAAATTACCGAAAAACCATTTCCAATAATACTCTTTAGCTCTTTTTTAATGCGATCATCCACAATTTTAGGTAGAGGATTTCCATACCATTCGTGTGCTTTATCGTAGCTCAATTTAGTGATTTCATCAGCAGCACCTTCGATTTTAGGAGTGAATAGGTCGTCTTTCACTGGAGTAATTTCTTCTAATTGTTCGCTAACCCAGTTTGAATTTGTCACTACCACTTCATATGCTTTTTCTTCTCCAAGAAAAGCAAATTCTTTCAGCATTTCGTCTGTGGTTCTTAAATGAGCATCAGGATATTCTTGAGGAACACCATTGTTTAATGAAGTTAGAAGAATCTCACGATAAATCTTATCTTCTGGATTTAAGTAGTGAACATTCCCTGTTGCTACAACAGGCTTTCCTAGCTCTTCACCTAGGCGAACTAAGTTTTGAATGATTTCTTCTAAGTGATGCTCATTACGAATTAATTCTTTTTTGATTAAAGGACGATAGATGGCTTTTGGCATAATTTCAATATAGTCATAGAATTTAGCCTTTTCTTTAGCCTCGTTATATCCTTTTTGCATCATCGCTTCGAAAACTTCACCTTCAGCGCATCCTGATCCTAGTAAGAATGAATCACGACGGCTTGAAAGCATACTTCTTAAAATACGAGGAACACGGTAATAATACTCAATATTGGATTGGGATACGACCTTGAACAATTCTTTCAATCCAGCTTGATCTTTTGCAAAAATCGTGGCATGGAATGGACGTCCATTCTTAAAGACTTCTTCTGGATGAATATTGGTATTTAATTCATCGTGGTACAACAAATTATGTTCTGTCGCTGCTTCTTTTAAGAAGATATGACATAAGTAACCTGTCGTTTCAGAGTCATACACAGCACGGTGATGTTGTTCTAGTGCAACATTATAGCGTTTCGCTAAAGTATTTAAACGATGAGACTTCAGTTGTGGGTGAAGCATACGAGACAATTCCAAAGTATCAATCACTGGTTGATTTGTTTTTGGAATTCCCACATTTTCGTATCCTGTATTTAAGAAGCCCATATCGAAACTTGCGTTATGCGCAACAAGGATGCAATCTTTAGAAAATTCGTGGAATTCTTTTAAGACTTGTTCTACAGATTTAGAACCTCTAACCATCTCATCAGTAATTCCTGTTAACTGAATGGTTGTTGCAGATAAAGGATGACCTGGGTCGATAAATTCTTCAAACTTGTCAACCACAACACCGCTTTTCATTTTAACGGCGGCTAACTCGATGATGCTGTCATAAATCGCAGAAAGACCTGTTGTCTCCACGTCAAAGACCACATAAGTCGCATCTTCTAAGAGAATATGCTGTGGATTATAGGCAACGTTGACATGATCATCAACGATATTTCCTTCTAAACCATACAGAATCTTAATTCCGTTTTTCTTCCCTGCTCCGTGCGCTTCTGGATAAGCTTGTAAGTTCGCATGGTCTGTAATCGCAATTGCCTTATGTCCCCATTTAGCCGCTTGACTAATCAAATCGCTTGGAGCATTCGTTGCATCCATCACAGACATATTTGTATGCATATGGAGCTCGACACGTTTTTCACCTTCTGCTGTATCTTTTCTACCCTCATGATTTACAGCAGTCATATCGCGGATAATCATACCTAATTCTTGAGAGAATTTATTCACTTCAATCGTACCGAACGCTCTAACCCATGTCCCTTTTTTCAACCCTTCAAGCGCTTGTTCATCTTCAGGAGTTGATGGGAATAAAGTCGCACTGATAGAAGAGGTATAGTCCGTTAATTTAATATTTCCGAACAACTTTCCTTTTGCTTTTCCTCGGCGAAGTTCGATATCAAAAATCTTACCTTCGATAACGACATTGCGCTCTTCTTCAAAAATATCTGCAAGTGCACGAACTTCACTATTAGACCTGATTGGTTTACCGTAAATAACGCCTTCTGGTTTAGAAGAAGATGGCGCTCCAGATTTTCTTTGAGGAGCTTGAGCAGCTGCTAATTGCGCTGCTTTTTGAGCTTCATTAAATGCTTGCTCAATCTGCTGTTCTTTTTGAATAAATTCTTCAGCTAATCGATCTTGCAATTCACCATCTACATGGATTTGAATGCCTAATTTAGGGAATCCAGCTTCGATATAAGCTTGTTGAATTTTTGGAACGCAATTATTCGTTAAGTGTGTCTTCGTTAATTCATTTGGACAATGCAGCTTAATTTGATTTTTCTCATATTTTGGAGTTTGATCCGCTAAAATTTGATGAGAAACTGCAGATTCATCCTTTAATGTCTCTAACACATATTCCCAATAAGACTGAACTAACTCTTCTGTCACCTCTGCACCAGCATAAGTTGTGATAACAGCTTTTCCACCGAATTGACGGTAAGTGTCATTAAGTGCATCGGTAAATAGTCTGAACTTTTCATACATAAAGATGACTGGATTATGGATGTGAAAAGTCCATGTTTTATCCAACTTTGAAATGTCAATTCGAACTAGTTTTGCTTCATCAAATTCTGGAGAAAAAATACTTGTGTCTGCAATATTAAATTGCTCGATCACTTTTTTCATTAAATCTTTTTGTGATTGACTCATGGTTTCCTCCTTTTTTTATTACATAAGAAGAGTGCTCCACCTTCGTAGAGACACTCTCTTGTTTAATTAAATAATTTCATAATATCGTTCCACGTTACAAGAAGCATTAACGCAAAGAGGAAAATCGCTCCTGCAATCGTTAAATACCCTTCTTTTTCAGGATCGAGTGGTTTCTTACGAATTCCTTCGATCACATTAAGAACTAATTTTCCGCCGTCTAATGCTGGAATCGGTAAAAGGTTCATTACACCGAGGTTGGCACTAATCATTCCCATGAATGCTAACAAATCAAGGAATCCATTTTTTGCAACTTGCGAAGTCATAGAATAAATAGCAACTGGTCCCCCGAGTTGATTCAAATTAAATCCTCGTGTAAAGAGTGAACCTAATGCAGAAAGAACTAGGACAACGACAGAGATTGTTTGAGTAAAACCATAAGCAAGAATTGACAGAATATCATTCTTAAGAACTCTTGTGACTCCTAATTGCCCTATCTTTGAACCATCTGATGCTTCTACAGCTTTTGGTGTTACTTGGACTTCCTGAGTTTTCCCGTCACGTTCAATGGATACAGATAAAGCTTTATCTGCACTTGAACGAACAATTTTTGTCATTTCATCCCATGAATGAATTTCAACTCCATCAATGGAAAGGACTTTATCTCCCTCTTTCAGACCTGCTACAAGGGCTGCAGAATTGTCTGTTACTTGTCCGATTGTCGCATCATTAGATGGAACTCCACCTTGCATGAACCCAACAATAATGAACACTAAAATCGATAAAATGAAGTTGTTCATCGGACCAGCAGCGTTTGTTTTA
>CALALK010000121.1 GCA_937923125.1 uncultured Carnobacterium sp. | reverse complement strand
CATCGAATGTGAACTACTCGGAGTAGGGACTTGTCCCGTACTCCGCGTTTGAAGCTTCGAAGGTGAGAGACCTAGGGGCTCGAACCGGTGCAACGTTACAGTGATTATGAAGACATCCGATAGTCGAAGAGGAATCATCTTCCCATCTAAGCGAACTCTAAATTTTCCGTAAATTCCACTTGCATTAGTGGTATTTTTTTGTGGATGCAAGTATACTAAAAGAGTATATGCTTTGAGCATGGAATATAGAAAGGGGAGTGTGAGATGACTCAAAATCCTGCTTTAGTTCAGTTGACAGAAAATGCCAACCAAATTTATCAACTCATTTCAAAACAAAAAACACATCTTTGCTTGGCAAAATGCCCAGCATTCGAAGAAATTATCGATACACAATTATTCGGTTTATCGAAACAAGTGGATTTCGCAGTTTCACTTGGATTAATTCACGCGAACGAAGGCCATAAAATTATGGCTGATTTAGAATACGCATTAAACGACATGTATACGCAAGTGTACGAAGAGTCGCGCCAAAATTAGAGGAGGCTTGACGTGTTAAACTTTCATGAAAAAATGAAGCACCTTCTCAATGTGGACCCGCTCATTATGGGGTTGTATTCGGTACTTTCAATTTTCGGACTCGTCATGATTTATAGTGCAAGTAGTTATTACGCTCTTGCCAATCAAGGAAACTCAGAGGCGTTCATGGTGAAGCAGTTTGTCTTTATCGTCATCGGAATTGTGATGGCGCTAGGGATTTCCGTTCTTCCTGAGAAATTCTTGAAGGATCAAAAAGTCATGATGGGAGTAGCAGGCGTGATTTTTATCCTGCTCGTGATTGTATTATTTACAACCGGTGTAAACGGGGCGAAGAGTTGGATTAACTTAAAACTCTTTAGCTTACAACCGTCCGAATTAGTAAAACTATTTGTGATTTGGACATCGGCTTATGTTTATAGTAAGAACGAACGTAGTAAACGCGATTGGAGATTCTATCTCATTCCTGCTGGGATTACAGCGTTCTTCATCGGAATGGTCATGCTTCAACCGGACTTAGGAACGTCCATTATTATTGCTGGAGTTGCTGTCCTACTTGGCCTTATGACCGGTGTCTCAAACCGCGCACTAGCGATTTGGGGCGTAGTCTTTGCTGGACTATATAGCCTCACTTATTTAGACGCTTCGATTTTTGAGAAATTCGGATTAAAGGCGTACCAATTAAGCCGTTTTACATCGTTCCATAATCCGTGGAGTGATCCAACAGGTGCTGGTTATCAATCGATTCAAGGGTATCTTGGTTTATCAAGAGGTAGTTGGATTGGAACAGGGTTATCGAATTCTGTTCAAAAAACGGGGTTTCTACCAGAAGCCCATACGGACTTTATTTTAGCGATTGTCGGAGAAGAGTTAGGATTTATTACAATCTTTATTCTACTTCTTGCGATATTTGGCTTAATCATCGCGATTATCCATAAAGGAAATAAATGTCGTAATCTTTTTGGAAAATACTTATGTTACGGTGTGGCGATTTTATTCTTGATTCAATCAGGCATTAATATTGGAGCACTCGTTGGGGTAGCGCCTTTAACAGGGGTACCATTACCGCTAATCAGTTACGGTGGGTCGAGCTTCTTTGCTTCTAGTGCCGGAATTGGTTTAGTACTATGGGCCGTGCGACGTGATAAAGAAAGTCGCGAACAAACGCCGCCACCAACAAGAGAAGGTCTTCCAGAAGAGGAAGAAGAAAAAATTATCGAATTAAAAGCTATGTAGAAGGGAGAAACAATGGAGCAACAAGAAAGACAAGCACTCGTTGTTTGGTTGTATACATTGAAACCAATTAAACAGTTGAAGAAGTTTGGGAATATTCACTATATTTCGAAACGCTTAAAATACATCTATTTATATGTTGCAAAAGATGAAGCCGAAAGTGTCATGGAACGCTTATCGACATTCCACTTCGTTCGTAAAGTGGAGCCATCATTGCGACAAGAACTTCGTATGGATTTCACGCAGATTCTTCCTGAATTACGTGAGGAAATCGAAAAAGAAAAAGCTGAGAAAAAAGCTGCAGAACTATAATCAAAAGAAGCCGTGCCTCATACGAGAACACGGCTTTTCATTTTATAATAGGAAGATTCCAAATAATATGGATAGAATTCCAAAAAGTGCGGCTACCTCTAAAAAGAGGACTGTCGATGATGCGGTAAAGAGGGTGTGCTTCTTGTGCTCCTTATTCGGAGTGAAGCTCTTTAGAAAAAGAGTAAAGAAGTCGGTGCGACTTAAATACGCAAAAATACCAATCATTAAACAAACAAGTGCGCACATAAAAAGAGCGTTGCTAAGGGCAAGTAGACTAAAGGGACCCGTCAGCATTACATAGCCCATACATAATAATAGTAGGATTCCAGAAATGAGTCCTATTTTTTTATAGTCGAATGACATAAGCTTCCTCCTTTTCGTGTCGTTCTTTTCACTGTAGCAGAACTTTGGGTAATGCGCAACGACTAGGTTGAAACTAATTAGTTGAAA
>CALALK010000120.1 GCA_937923125.1 uncultured Carnobacterium sp. | reverse complement strand
AAGCAAAAGCATTCGTGGGTGGCGAGCCATTCGTGATTATGCTTGGAGATGATATTATGCGTGATGAGGTTCCTTTAACGAAACAACTGATTGAAGGATACGAAAAAACTCATGCTTCAAATATCGCGGTGATGGAAGTTCCTCATGAAGAAACGTATAAATACGGAATTATCGATCCTGAAAGCCAAGTGGAAGATGGATTATTCAATGTACGTCGTTTCGTAGAAAAACCAAAACCTGAAGAAGCACCAAGTAACTTAGCGATTATCGGTCGTTACTTATTAACACCTGAAATTTTTGAGATTTTAGAAAAACAAGAACCAGGTGCGGGTGGCGAAGTTCAATTAACAGATGCCATCGATACATTGAACCTTACTCAAAGAGTGTTTGCAAAACAATTCAAGGGTGAGCGTTTCGATGTGGGTGATAAGTTTGGGTTCATGAAGACAAGTATTGAATTCGGTTTAGAACATCCAGAAATCAAAGATAACTTAAAACAATACGTCATTGAATTAGGTAAAAAACTCGAAGGAACTTTAGATGAGCAATAAAGTTGCCGTTTTAAAGGGAGTATCTTAAACTAAAACATGAAGAGGAGCGTTGGACTATGTCTCAGCGCTCTTAGTTTATACAAAAGGAGAATCTCTGATGGAAGAAAGAACAATTTATGATGTAGTCATTATCGGAAGTGGCCCTGGTGGGATGACCGCAGCGCTTTATACTTCTCGTGCAAATTTAAAAACATTAATCCTAGAAAAAGGGGTTCCTGGTGGAGAGTTATTAAACACTTCAGATGTAGAAAATTATCCTGGTTTCCCAACGATTTCTGGACCAGAATTAGCGGACAATATGTATAAAGGTGCGATGCAATTCGGTGCTGAATATGCATACGGTCAAGTTTCAAAAATCGAATTAGAAGGCGACCTTAAAGTGATTACTGCAGGCAAGAAAACATACTATGCCTATGCAGTAGTTATTGCGACTGGTTCTTATCACCGTAAATTAGAAGTTCCTGGGGAAGAAGAGTACGCTGGACGTGGCGTTTCTTACTGTGCGGTATGTGATGGAGCATTCTTCAAAGATAAGAAAATCTTCGTTATCGGAGGGGGAGACTCAGCGGTTGAAGAAGGAACGTATTTAACACAATTCGGACAAAGCGTCACAATTGTTCACCGTCGTGACCAATTACGTGCGCAAAAAGTATTGCAAGACCGTGCATTCGCCAACGAAAAAATCGACTTCTTATGGAATTCAGTTGTTGAAGAATTTGTAGGAGACGGTTCAAAAATCACTGGCGTTCGCGTAAAAGATGTGAATACAGGTGAAGTAACAACGCATGATGCGGATGGTGTCTTCATTTATGTAGGCCTATTACCAGTTTCTGATCCATTCAAAGACTTAAACATCACAGATGCAGAAGGTTGGATTGTCACTAACGAGCAAATGGAAACTTCTATTCCTGGAATCTTTGCAGTGGGCGATGTTCGTCAAAAAACATTACGTCAAATCACAACAGCAGTTGGAGATGGCGGACAAGCAGGTCACATGGTTTATAACTATGTCGAAGAAATCAAAGAAAAATTAGCTAAATAATTGAAGAAACTCTAGTGTGACTCGTGTTGCATTAGAGTTTTTTTATTTTTGAAATGAAAAGAACCAAATTTATATAAAATTTTTCATTATCATTACAAATTCATGGGATAAAATACTTTTTATAAAAATTGTGATAGAATAGATAAAATAAAGAAGGTGGTGAATGAATGAATCGCAAAGTCATAAAAGGATTAGGAATTGCCGTTATCGTACTAGCATTGATGGCTTGTTCTCGCAGACCAGAGCAAACAGCGAATAACTCGGCTCCAGTCGTTCAAATTTCTAAAAATAACGCTGAATCTAGTGAGTCTACTACAGCCGGGCCAACAACGGCTGCGCAAGAAACAACAAGCGATACGACACGTAATGCGAATAATTTAGCGCGTGAGGCCATTGCAGAAATTGAAAAACGCAAAAATGTCGTTTTAGGCGAGAACTATGAGATTATCATTCAAGCACAAACGAATGACTCGGTTGACGTACAAGTACGTCATGTAGAGAATTCGAACACCTCCATTTATGGGTTCTTCCGCTATCATGCCAGTGATAAAAAGTTAGAAGAGATGGATAGTACCACTGGGGAATTTAAATCAGTAGAGTAATCTCGGAAAGTAGGGTTTATATGACAAACACAGTAAATTTAGATTGGAATAACTTAGGTTTTGATTACATTAAGACAGACTTACGTTTCATTAGCTATTACAAAGATGGCGAGTGGGACGAAGGAGCATTGATTGAAGATAATGTCTTAAAAGTAGACGAAGCGGCAACAGCACTTCACTACGGACAACAATGTTTCGAAGGATTAAAAGCATACCGTTGTAAAGATGGTAGCATCAACTTATTCCGTGTCGACCAAAACGCTGCTCGTATGGCGCGTTCATGCCGTCGATTACTCATGCCTGAATTTCCAGAAGAACGTTTTATCGAAGCCGTG
>CALALK010000119.1 GCA_937923125.1 uncultured Carnobacterium sp. | reverse complement strand
TTTAACGCCTCTGCATAGAAATATTTCATCAACGTTGTTCCGTGGTGTTCCGCACAAATATCAATCACTGATTGTGGTAATTGATGTTGTTTAAGAATTTCTACCCCTTTACGAACGTGATCAAAAATAATTTCTTTCGACTCATATGGTCCAATCATCTTATGAGGACTCTCCATATGAGCTGGTAAATTCTCAATAAAGAAGAATGGATGCTCAGTTTTACCAATATCGTGATAATAACAAGCTACTCTTGCCAATTGTGAATCTCCACCAATCGCTTCAACACAGTTTGCAGAAATATTGGCCACCATTAAACTATGATGATACGTTCCTGGAGCTTTTGTAATTAAATCTTTTAACAACGGTTGGTTTGGATTTGACAATTCTGCCCATAATAATACTGAACTATCTTCAAATAAGTAATTAAAGTACGGCATTAAAATAACCGGTATCAAATACGATAAAAATCCACTGATTGCAGCAAAAGCAATTAACCAACCTGATTGTGTGGAAATCAATTCATAGTTACTAAAGAATATAAACGGAGGCATCAATGCAACCGGAATAAAAATGTGTAATAGTAACTGTTTAATCCAAGATAAGTCCTTCCAGTAAACTTCTTGAATCACTCCTAGCCATGCTGCGAGTGAGAAGTAAACAGTCGTTAAGGCAATTTCCGTATTAATGCTATCACTGCCAAACATAAACCAGACTAAAATTGGGTATACTACCATCGCAATAATCGTGAAGTAAAACTTCGTCGTTAACTTATAAATGATGTAGATGAATCCTGCAATCGGGAATGCAACACCAATATAATCAATCCCACGATTTTGAAGAAACGAAAGAATCTTCAGCAAAGTAGCACCAATCGTAAATACAACTGAGAAAACAGTCAATTCATTAACGCGTGTATCCCACTCTTTCTTAGAGGCACTAAGCTTAAAGCGGAAAGTGAATGCTAATAGCGAAATCATTAAAATTCCTAGGAATAACAAATAACTATAAAGTTGATGGTAATTACTTGAATTGCCATCGATTCCTAATAGTTCAAGAATACGTAAGTCTTCTTGGGTAATAATATGCCCCTCTTGAATTAATACTTGTCCTTGTAAAATTCGAACTGTAGATACACTTTGTTTTGCATTTTCCTTTGCACTATTCGTTGCATCTTTATCAACAACATTATTGACAACAATACTGTTCGTTAATAATTGTCCTAGCATTTCTCGTTCATTATCTGTAAATCCGCCATTAAATAATGATTTCTTTGCAGCTTCTTGCGCTTGAAGCAAATTAGATTCTGTAATCGATTTTGCCATTTGCTCTTTAATCGCATTCACCAGAGCGGATTCGTAATCATCTAATTTATCTGAGCTAACAGAAAGCAATTGAATGATAACACTATCTGGTATATACAAAGCAAAATCACGAATGGCTTTATTTTCCGCTTCTAAACTCTTCTTGAAATAAGTGAGTCGATCTTGAATCGTCGCTACTCTTGTTGACACTTCCCCTGAAGTCGTCGTTGTAGAATCAGTCGCAAAGATTTCACTGGAAGCTTTCGCAGCTACTGTTTTGATTGCTTGGAAGAACTGCTTTACTTTATCAATTTGTTGTTGCTGGCGACTTTGGTCAAAGACATAAATATCTCCAACGCCATCCATGGCCATCTGTTGATTTTTCTCAGTTTGCTCTTTATCCTCAACAGTTTTTGGTGCACGAATCGTTTCTTTTGCAACTTGATTTAATTCAAAAGAATAAGAAGTTGGTTGAACATTACTACATCCTAATACTAATAAGAAAAGGAATGTCACACCTAACAGCGCAGGTACATATAAAATTCCTAATGTTTCTTGAAACTTACGGAGCTTTTGTCTCACTTTCTTCACCTCGTTCCTTTTCAGTAGTTGTAGAAGCCGAGTAAGCATTAATAATTTCTGATACGATTGGATGACGAACGACGTCTCCTGCATCAAATTCAACAAAGGCAATTCCATTGATTCCTTTTAGTTTGCGTTCTGCATCTAAAAGTCCACTCGCCTGGTGCCCTTTTGGTAAGTCAATTTGAGACTTATCTCCATTGACAATCATTTTCGACCCAAATCCAAGACGTGTTAAAAACATCTTCATTTGAGCTCTTGTCGTATTTTGAGCTTCATCTAAAATGATAAATGAATCTTCAAGTGTACGTCCACGCATATATGCAAGTGGTGCAACTTCAATGACGCCTCGTTCTAGAAGACGATTCGTATGCTCCATACCGTATACGGTATATAACGCGTCATATAACGGACGTAAATAAGGATCTACCTTTTCTTTTAAATCCCCTGGTAAGAACCCTAGATTCTCACCCGCTTCAACGGCTGGACGAGTCAAGATGATTTTCTTCACTTCACCTTTTTTCAACGCTTGAACCGCCATTACAACAGCAACGAATGTTTTACCCGTTCCGGCTGGGCCAATCCCAAACACAACATCCGTCTTCTTAATAGCATGGATATATTGCTGTTGACCATACGTTTTAGCACGAATCGCTTTTCCAGCAAATGTACGTCCAATTTCTTCGTTATACAAATTAACAAAGTAATCCAAAGTACCACGTTTTGCCATTTTTACCGCGGTAATGATATCTGTTTTAGAAATACTAATTCCACGTGCAATTAAGTCTTGAAGTTGATTTAGTAATTCTTTAACTTGTGAAACGACCTCTTCTTCACCAGTAATAAAGAGTTGCTCGCCACGATGGGTAATTTGTACTTGGAATGAATCTTCAATAAAACGAATATTCTGATCTTGAGAACCAAATAATTGAATTAATTGAGGATTATCGCTTAATTCAACACTTGCTTTTACGGTTTCATTTTCCAATCAGTTATCCTCCAATCCACACTTATTTATTTAAGTGTGCTTTTACTTGTTCTTTAATGACATTACCGTCTGCTTGCCCTTTAAGAGCTTGCATTACAGCACCCATTAATTTACCAAATTCTTTCTGTGTCGTTGCTCCTACTTGTTCAGCAATTTCAGCAATTTTAGCTTGAACTTCTTCTAATGAAAGTTGCGCTGGTAAGTATTTCTCAACAATCGCTAATTCGCCTTGTGTTTTTTCAACTAATTCTGGGCGATCTGCTTTTTCAAATTCAGTAATCGAATCACGACGTTGCTTCGCTTCACGAGATAAGATTGATAATTCTTCTTCAGCAGTTAATTCTGACTTTTTATCGATTTCTGCTGCTTGAATAGCAGATTTAATCATTCGCAATACAGCTAATGTTTCTTTATCTTTTGCTTTCATTGCAGTTTTAATATCGTTGTTAATCGTTTCTTTTAATGACATTGTTTTCTCTCCATTCTATATATTTCGTTTGATTGATAAAAAAAGACTGGGACCTAAAGCCCCAGCCTGACATAGTCTATGATACACAGAGTTGACTAGAACTTGCGTTTACGAGCTGCCTCTGATTTTTTCTTACGTCTTACACTTGGTTTTTCATAAAACTCACGTTTGCGAGCCTCTTGTAAAGTTCCGGTTTTAGAAACAGTACGTTTGAAGCGACGAAGAGCATCATCAAGTGATTCGTTTTTACGAACAACTGTTTTTGACATATCCTATTCCCTCCCTCCGAGCAATAAAAAGTAACTGTTTTCTTTTGAATAGAATAACCAAACAAACGAAATGTCCTTTTTTTATTATAGGAAAGGTTCCATAAAATGTCAATCAACTTTACTAAGGTTCTTTCAACTTTTTTAGGAAAGCCTTAAACTACGCTTTTGCCGCGCACTTTTCGCAAAGACCAAAAATTTCAAAACGATGTGAATGAATTTCGCATCCTTCTAATTGATCTTTAAAGAAATCCATTGGGCACATATCAATCTCTCTTGTGCTACCACATTTTTCGCAAATGAAATGATGATGATGGCCATGAGCTTGGCAACGGAATCTAAAAAGTTTTTCTCCGTTCAGCTCTGTCTCTTCTAAAATATTTAATTGTACAAAGGTATATAAATTACGATAAATTGTATCATAACTTAATTGTGGGAATTCAGGTGCAATTAATTCTTGCACTTGTTTTGCTGATAAATAACGATTCGCATCATTTAAAATTTCAACAAGACGTTGACGTTTATTTGTATGCTTATAACCTGCTTCTTTTAATATCTCCAATGCTTCTTCTACATGATGTTGTGAATGGTTATGGTGATGTCTTTTGTGTTCACAGTGGTCGTGGTCACAACAATGATCGTGTGAATGCATATTATTTCCCTCTTTCTTGGTTTAATAATTCTTCAATCCAGTGTGCATCAAATTTTCCAGAACGAATCATTTCAATCTCTTTTTTATATGGGGCAATCTGAACTTTATCTTCTACTTTAATCCATGGCGTTTCAAGAATTTTTGGAAGATTTTTGAATTCTGGTACATTAATAACGTTCATTAAGGCTTCAAAACCAATCTCACCAAAACCGAAGTTCTCATGTCTATCTTTATGAGCAGCAATAGGATTTTTCGAATCATTTACGTGAAGTACTTTAATACGATCCAGACCAACCGTTTTATCAAAGTGAGTTAATACGCCTGATAAATCATGTTTAATATCGTATCCTGCATCATGAACGTGACAAGTATCAAATGTAACCGATAAGTGCTCATTATAAGTCACTCCATCGATAATACGTGCAATTTCTTCAAATGTTCGAGCTAATTCAGTCCCTTTACCAGCCATCGTCTCTAATGCAATTTGAACTTTTTGATCTTTAGTTAATACTTGATTTAATCCATAGATGATTTGATTTAAACCAACATCAACACCAGCACCTACATGTGAACCTGGATGAAGAACGACTTGAGTTGCACCTACAGCTTCTGCACGTTTTAATTCTTCTTTTAAGAACTCGATTGCAAAATCAATATATCCTTCTTTTGTTGTATTTGCTAAATTAATAATGTATGGAGCATGAACGACAACTTCTTCGATTCCATTATCTTTCATAAACGCTTTCCCTGCTTCAACATTCAACTCTTCAATGGGTTTTCTTCTTGTATTTTGCGGAGCTCCAGTATAAACCATCATCACATTTGCATTATAACTTGCTGCTTCACGCGCAGAATTTAGCAACATTTCTTTTCCACTCATTGAAACATGAGACCCAATTAACATAATAATCCTCCATAAAATTCAATATTCACCATTATTTTACTAAAATAATTCTTCTGCAATCAAGCTGTAAGCAATTTTTTATACACAAATAGCGCTTTTATTGGTATAATGATTAAGAAATATACAAATAAAAAGGAGCCCTTATGGATTCATTACTGAAATTCTTTAAAAAGAAAAATATACAGCAGCTGCTGGGCTTTCTTGTTTCTCTTTTACTACTATGGATTATCGCTTATCCATTAGTGAGTGAAAGTTCGACAATTAAACCGCAAGCAAATACTCATCAAGCCAATACAGATACGAATAGTTCAAACACTGCTACTCAAACCTCTACAGTGGTTAAAAATAAGATTGTTCAATTCGCAGTTAATACAAGTGACACTTCTTTAAAGGTATACCATACGATGGATGCTAAAGGTATTCCAGTTGGCGAAATTACAAAAAATCAATACTTGTTGGCTTTACACAAACTTGATAATGGTTGGATTCAAGTTCAATATGACGATCAAGTAGCCTATATCGAAGATAAAGACGTTCTATTAACCACTATGATGAAAGGTTATGCATCTGGCGGATTAAAATTACGCGAAACACAAGACGAAAATTCGAAAGTTCTCTTAACGATTCCAAACGGTGAACTCTTCTATCTTGTTGAAGAACTAAATGATAAGGTCTTAAAAGTTCGATACTTTGATAAAGAAGGTTAT
>CALALK010000118.1 GCA_937923125.1 uncultured Carnobacterium sp. | reverse complement strand
TCATTTTGTAAGAAGTTTCGAGCAACAGTTTCAGCAGACTTACCTTCTACTCCCACTTCATAGTTCATACGACTCATCTGTTCCGCCGTAATCTTTCCAGCTAAAACATTCAACACACCTTCCAATTCCGGATGTTGTTTCAACAACGCCTCTTTCATTAAAGGTGCGCCTTGGTACGGTGGGAATAACTGCTTATCGTCTTCTAACACCACCAAGTCATAACGCGTGATTTCTGCATCCGTAGAATAAGCGTCGGTGATTTGAATGTCCCCCGATTGAATCGCTTGGTAACGCAGGCTTGGTTCCATCGTTGCGACGTTTAAGTTCAATCCGTATACTTTTTGAAGGCCACGGTTTCCATCTTCTCTGTCATTGAATTCCAGTGTGAATCCAGCTTTCAATTGCCCTTCGACTTTCTTCAAGTCAGAAATCGTCTTGAGTCCGTATTTTTCGGCGATGGCTCTTGGGACTGCAACGGCATACGTATTTTGATAGTCCATCGGCTTCAAGAACGCTAATCCGTCTTGCTTCAAGATGCCCTCTTTGGCCATTTCGTACACTTCTTCTGGATCATGCGACACTTTTGGCGCTGGCTTCAACAAGCTCTCCGTAATCGTTCCTGTGAATTCTGGGTAAATGTCGATGTCCCCATTTTTCAAGGCTTCATATAGGAAGCTCGTCTTCCCGAAGTTCGGCTTCACTTCTACTTTTAAATCCGTTTTTTCTTCAATAAGAAGTTTATACATATTTGCTAGAATCTCTGGCTCAGGTCCTAATTTACCGGCAATGATCAGGGTTTGTTGCCCCATCGAAGGCATCATCCCTGAAACGAAAGACGCTCCAAGTCCGGCAAATAGGACGATAAACGTTGCGAAAATCGTTTTTAATTTGGCATGTTCCATCCATTTCAACAATGTACTAAACGCAATCGCTAGAAGCGCTGAAGAGATAGCCCCAATTAAAATCAAGCTGGCATTGTTCCGGTCAATCCCAAGAAGGATGAACGAGCCAAGTCCCCCTGCCCCGATTAAGGCTGCAAGAGTCGCTGTCCCGATAATGAAGACTGCAGAGGTGCGTACCCCCGACATGATAACCGGCATCGCAATTGGAATCTCAAACTTCTTCAATCGTTCCCACTTCGTCATCCCAAAGGCAACGGCTGCCTCTTCTAAGCTTGGGTCAATCCCTTCGAGTCCCGTAATCGTATTTTGTAAAATCGGGAATAACGCGTAAATGACAAGCGTTGTGAGTGCTGGGACCGTCCCAATTCCCATAAATGGAATAAATAAACCTAGTAATGCAAGAGAAGGAATCGTTTGAAAGATACCAGTAATTTGTAAAAACCATTCGCTTGTCTTTTTATTCCCTGAGATAATTATTCCTAATGGAACTGCAATAAAAATGGCAATAATAAGTGATAATAATGAAATCTGTAGATGTTCGAATAAACCGGTTATCCAATCACCTTTTCTTTCTAAAAATGTATTTACTAAATTCATTATTTATCCCCCCTTGCAAAAAATTCACGAACAAAATCATCCGCAGGATTTTCTTTTAATACTTCTGGTGTAGCAATTTGAACTACCTTACCATTTTTTAAAACACAAATTCTATCGGCAAGTTTCATCGCTTCATCCATATCGTGAGTTACAAAAACTGTTGTCATTTTATATTCATTATGCAAAGTTTTAATTAAATCCTGTAATTGAACTTTACTAAGCG
>CALALK010000117.1 GCA_937923125.1 uncultured Carnobacterium sp. | reverse complement strand
ATTAATATCTTCTTGTGAAACGTTTCTAGGAAATAATCGTAATAATGACTTTATACCCGTTTCACTTGGCTCTTCGTTATTGAACACATCCTCATTTCCAGATAAATATTGCTTCAGTTCTTTCACACTGTTTGGAAGTTCTTCATCAGCGAAATTTTGCCATTCTAAAACTTCTTCTTTCGCTCTTCGTAAAATCTGTGCCTGCTCTGCTTTAAAAGCCTTACGTTCCCATAGAGAAAATACAAAGATAATCATTAAAAGGAAGAGCTCAGTTCTAAAGAACGGATTAAACTCCATTTGATCCTTTAAGAATTCAAAAGGGTGTGTCACCAACTCCTGAAACCAAACATCAACATTTAGTAAAGAAAATAGGAAAAAGAATACCGTTAATATCATCACGAATATTTTAAAAATATTTTTTACAGCAATTGGCATCACTGCAGCGCTAGGAATCGCAACAACTTCCCCTGAACGGTCTCGAATCGCCGCAATTAGCAATTCTCTTAGTCGCGCCAGCTGAATTTCTTCAATCCTTTTTTTCTTTTTCATATATCCCCCTAATCCCACAATTTGTTCCTTTTTATCACATAAATTCTTCTATGTCATATTCTTCTCTTAAGTTTTTAACAAGATTCCTCAAACTTCTTACTTCCGCTGATATTTCCTCATCCTCAAGATGTTTTCGAACATGCAATTCATCAGAAAATTCTTCGAGCTCTTTCTTTTCTTCAGACAATTCTGTAGGATACTCCGTCGTGTCTAAACCTATTTCTTCGTTAGTGAGTTCTAATAATTGTCCCACTTCCCTGTTATAAAGAACTCGCCTTTTTTCGCGAAATAAAAAATAGAATGCTAGCAAAACTAAGATTGCCACCGATACACCTGGAAGCGCTAGTACCAGTAACATTAAATATAATTGCTCTAAATCAGTACCTATAAACATCCAAGTTAAACGTATAAATGTATAAATCATAATACTAAAAACGACTATCAAGAGCCGGTCAATACTAAGTAACACAACTCTCCACCATTTATAGCTCTTTGGCAAGATTTGTGATGATTTTTTTTGACTCATCACTTGCTGTAACAATTCTCTTAAAAGAGAAATATCATTTTCCTTAATCCTTTTTTTCTTTTTCATATATCCCTACACTCCATATTTGATTCGTAAAAACAGCACGTAATCGTAGAGTGCTTTAATTGGCTCTGGAATCTTGTCCCAAGGAACATCCTTATACTCGGAAATATCTGTACAAGCTATTTTTAACAATTGTCTGAAATGTCGTCCACGAATAAAGTAAGAGACGGTCCACCCTATCCAACAAATAAATAAACTGACGAACCCTATCCAGAAATTCTGCCATAGGAGGTTCAAAGCATGATCCAATTGATCAATCAATGCCAATACAAAAATCATTCCAAACGCAAAAAGGCATAAAATCCAGAAAATCAACAATCCAAAAAAACGAAAATCTTCATTCCAATCCTCCGAGCAGCCTTTTGGTAACGACGCTTTCTCCTCAGGATTTCTAGATGAATCCTCCGCAATCAGTTGACGGAGTGTTAAGAGTTCCTCTTGAGAGACTTTTGTCGGGAGTAATAGCTCCAGTAGCGTATGTTGTTTTTTGACCGGCGCCTCCACTCCGAAGGCAAACTTTTCTGCATTCCAACGGGGTGGTAATTCCTCTTCGTACGATTGATTTTCTTGTGGATAACTTTCTTCAGAAATTAGCTCTGCCTCAACATCTGAATTCTTCATTTTCAATAAACGCTCCACTTCATTTTTATATAGTCTTTTTCGTATCCAACGAAAGACAAAGAACAAGACGATCGCTGTACTCCCTATCGTTAACAAACCCGTATTTCTTTCTGGAAAAGAATAGTAGCTCATGGCGAACCATACTCTAAGTGGAAACAGTGTGACGATTAACAGCGCCACCATGAATATTTCTCCATCGAAAAGGATTCTTCTGGCGAGTTTCCTTCCTGGTGGTAATGCTACAGGGGTCTTTCTCTGCTGTATTTTTTTGGCAATTCGTGTCCGTAATTGAGTGATTTCTTCTTCACTAATCCTTTTTCCCAAGTCTATTCCTCCCTAAAACCCGAATCTCTTCTTATAATCCTCAATCAGAAACTCCGCGTCTTCGATGTCATCGTCCATATCTATGCGGTTAGTTTCTTTTAAAATCGCCATGCTCTTCTTGGCAAGCACGATGAGTCCACTGATTTCTTTTTCATAAAATTTTTGCTTTAGAAAAAGGAGTAGGCACCAGAGGAAGAAGAGTGGAACGGCAAAAAACAAGACTAAAAGCGAGATGGAAACAAATCCCGGCTTCTGAGCCACACGATCGACAAGGGCCATTGTTGGAGCTTTGAAGATTTCGGTTTTGCTAAAGAAATAGCCTAGAAACCCCGTAATATATCCAATCATAGCCAGTTTTTGTTCTGCACGTTTTGGTTTCGCCTGTGTGACACGTGCTTCTTGCGTCAATATGTCGGTCAAATAACGAAACTGCGCTAATTGTTCGTTCGTAATGCGATTATGAAACGAAAACTTCATCCTCTTCTCCTCCTAAAACCCGAATCTCTTCTTATAATCCTCAATCAGAAACTCTGCGTCTTCGATATCCTCTTCTAAGTCGTCGCGTCCAGCTGCTTTAAGCGTTGCAATCGCACGTTCCGCAATTGGAATCAGTTCGCCAAGTTTACGTGTCAGTACTTTTTTAGACCAGATTCGGTACAGAAGAAAAAAGAATCCTAAAAACAAGTACAAAGAAACAAATGGTAAGAGTAGAAAAATCACATTCCCTTCTCCGGCAAACTTGTTTACCATAAACTCAAGTGGTCTCCATAAAATCCCCGTACGCATCACTAGGATGAATAAAAACATCCCCGCAATCATTTTGATGGTTACCGTTTTGTCGACTAGTTCCGGCAGTTCCTCATCCATTCCCGCCTCTTTCATTAAGTAGCTTGTCAACTCGCGGAAGTTCACTAACATTTTTTTCGTCGCAACGTCTTTCAATAGAAGTCTAAACATGATTTTCTCCTTCCAGGATAATTCCTTTTTGTGCTAAATTTTCAATACATTCTTTGTAATACGCATCATCGTGCTCTTTGTATAACGGACTCGCCCACGCACATGCTTCCACTTCGGTATACTGCGGACACACTTTTCCACGATACGAAGCCTCTTTCCACTGCGGCGTCACATTATACCCACGGCGCTCCATTTCATCCATAATCAACGTATGGTACTGATACAGCACATACGGGCTATAAGTAAACACATAGTCCACCGTCGCATGCTTCTTGCCCCAACCATTGCCCCTGAGCGCACAACATTCGCGGTGCTGCCCCAAGAGTTGCGGACGCGGAAGCTTTGGTATCAGCGCTTCATGCCATAATCTCATCCTTGGCCTCCTATAAGTCGTATCGCTCAGTGTATTCGTTGATGACCACTTCTGCGTCAATCACGTCTTCTAAATTATCATAGTCATATTCTTTTAAAACGGCCACCGCACGTTTGGCAATCGCCATTAACTCCTGTAAGTCCCGTTTTCTCTGCGGTTGTTTCCATAACTCATCCACCCCATTTAAAAACGGAAAGAATACAGAGAGAAACGCTAACGGCCAAAACGAAAGAAGTGGAAATTGATCAATCAGCGGTTGCGTCACACTTTTGAGCCAATCACCAGAAGAAAGCCATAATATGAAAATTAATCCTAAGATTGACGGAACCCAAGGCACACTCTCATCCTCTTCAGGCACCACTTCATCGGTCCCCGCCATCTTCACGAGCGTCTTCGTTAACTCCCGAAAACTATTCACTCGCTCTTTTGAAATAAAATTTCTAAACAGTTGATTCATTCTTTACCTCTAAACAATTACTTTATTCCCA
>CALALK010000116.1 GCA_937923125.1 uncultured Carnobacterium sp. | reverse complement strand
GTGAAAAAAAGAGAAAACTAATATGAAAAAGAGCTAGTTCATTCGAACTAGCTCTTTTTATTTAACTTGCATGATGTTTTCTGTAGTCTCCTGGAGAGTAACCTGTCTTTTCCTTGAAGATTTTTGTGAAGTAAGAGTAATTATCATATCCGACTTCAGAAGCGACTTGTGCAATAGGCGTTTTCGTGTCTGATAGTAATTCTTTAGCAGCATTGATGCGTTTATCCGTAATATATTTGACCAGAGTTTCACCTGTTTCTTTCTTAAAGATTCGAGCTAGGTGATCCGCGCTGAGATACACCATATCGGCTAAAGTTGTTCGGCTTAAGTCTTCTTTGTAGTGATGGTCGATATATTCGATGATGCGTTGAATACTATTCTTTTGATTTTCGGCATCTGTGACAAAGTTTCTCGCATGTGACCAGTAGTAATTGAAGTATTCCTCAAAAGATTCAATCGAATGAAATTTTCTTTGGAAGAGGAAATCATGATGCGCATTTTGAAATAGTTTATGCGCTGAAATTCCATTTTGATCTAAGTAAATTCCGATTTGTTGCGTCCAATCCAGATGAAGTTTTTGCAAAATCGCTTTTGGCACCATTCTATTTGAAATATAGTGTAAGAGACTCTTTGCCAGTTCAGATTCGTCTAATGAATCCGAGAAGGAGATAGAGTTGGTTGCAACTTCTTTTTCCTGTAAAACAGCAGTGTCAGAAGAAACTGGAATAATGGTATTCCAATAAGGAACTTGTTGGCCAGTTGCCGAATAGAGTTCTTTTACATCTTGCAAAATATGCGTGCATTGGAAGCAACCTGTGAACGTTAAGATTGAATTGCGATGTAACTTGTCTTGAATCTCTTCTTGGACTTTTCTTGCAAATTCTTCGCTGTTAATAGAGCTATCGACTCTAAAGTGGCAAACGTAATGGTCCACATGACCCTCCATCTTAAACAGACTCGCTAATTGATAAGTCTCATTCGAGAAGGCTTGAAATACCTTTTTCAACTGCGAAGTCCATGAAGGAATTTCTGGAGCGTAATCTGCTTCATTAATATGCAATGTAATCACACCCGTTAGGAAATACTGATGCTCTTTTAAACTCAAATTGCGTCTGCGTAGTTCCGCTTGTAGTTCTTCCAGACGGTGAATGCGTGGTTTTCTTAAATATTCGAACCAGAAATTATTCTCTGTTTGGAATGATGTCTCAAGAGGCGCTACTGGACGTTGTTCTGTAATCTTGTCGAGCGCCTTTTGAATGATGAACTCTAACTTTTCGAAGTTAATCGGTTTTAAGTAGTATTCAAAACTTTGCAATTCAATCGCTTTTTGCGCGTAGTTGAAATCCGCATAGTTTGTTAGAAAGATGGTTTTGATGTCGTAATTTTCGTTTCGTACCCAAGAGAGGAGTTCAAGACCACTTCCTTGAGGCATTTCAATATCGCTAATCATTAGGTGAATCGGATTTTCTTTAATGATGGATTGCGCCTGAGTGAGGCTGTTAGCTGCGTAGACGTTGTCGATTTTTAATCGATCCCAACGGATTTTTTCACGTAACGCTTCGATGATAAAACGATCGTCATCAACGAGTAGTATATTCATTAGAATCTCCTTTCAACGCTTTATAGGGGAGGAGCGCATAAATTCTTGCGCCACCCGTGTCGTTATTTTCAAAAGTAATCGTATAGTCATTTAGATAGAGAAGATTAAGCCGTTCAATCGCATTGGTAATTCCAATATGATGGCCGTCTTCTGACATCAATGATTCCATATTCTTCAGTTTTTCAAGAATCTCTGTTGTGAAACCTGGACCATTGTCTTTAACACCAATCTCAATATAAGGTTTCTCTTCTACCATGCGTTTTTGAAGGGAAAGTTCAATGATAATCCCGTCTTGGAAGGAGAAGCCATGCTTAATGGTATTCTCAACGAATGTTTGTAGTAAGAGGGAAGGAACGAGTGCATCGTGCAACCCTTCATCGAATGTTAAAGCAAAATCGATATGATTCCCATAACGAATTCGTTGAATCTGTAAATAGTCCTTAATATGTTGAATTTCTTTATTAAGTGGTGAGAAATCTTGGTCCACCATAAAGAGATAGCGTAAGTAATCGGACGTTAAAATCGTTAACTCTTCAATTTCCTTATAGTTCTCCGTCTGAAGCATACTGTGAATCATGGAAAGCATATTTAAATAGAAGTGAGGTCGGATTTGGCTCTTTAAGTAGTTGAGTTCGACCTTTTTTAATTCCAGCTGAGCATGATACTCACGAATTTTTAACTCTTGCATATCAAAGAGTACTTGGCTCAATTTATCATTGGCATTATCGATTTCCAAAATCCCTTCAGAAGAAGCAATATCGTAAATAGAGGTTGTTTCGTCAATATTTGAAAGTCGTTCGGTTAATCGTGTAATCGGACTTAACATTCTATTTCGAATGAAAATAATCAATCCAAGTGAAGCAATCGCAATTAATATAGGAACGATTGCGATGAACACTTCAAAAAGAACGATACTCTTAAATACATCGGTATAGTCAACCGCTACATAAATATCAAAAGGAAGTTGTGTCCGTTCGCTATCGGCTTCAATTAAGTGCGTTGAAGACGATAAGTTTTTCGGTTCTTTTAGCGAAATATGTCCGTTCTTTCCGATATTCAGTTTTCGAAGTGGTGTTAGAATATCATCTGCCGAGATAACCGCCATAATCGTTTTTTCTTTATAATGAACGACTTTAATCAAGTATTCCGTGTCGTTAATAAGAATGGCTTGCCATTTACGGTCGTCCGTATTATTTCTGAACGAATTGATATTGTTTTTTAAATATAAGTAATCTTGATAGGGAATATAGAGATTAGAAGCACTCAGAAAATGGTGAGTCCCTTCTGTAGCCACTAAAAACGACATATGCGTTTCGTGTTGATATTCGTAGTCGTTAAAAGTCGTCTGTACTTTTTTGACGGTTTGTTCATAATCGGTGTAACTTTGTGGCTCATTTAGTTCATCCAAACCTTTATCGTGAGTGACCGTTGAATACAAAAAGCGTTCAACGGAACGCATTTCATCATTTAGTCCATTAGCGTAAATCTCAATGGAGCTCGTCAATTGTTGAATATTTTGATTCTTAATAAAATCTCTTGTGGCATTACTGACTAAGAGACTGATCACTGTGATGAGGATAAGAAGTACTAATAAGACTTGAAAGAAAAATTTAAAAGAATGTCTTTTAGATAGAATTCTATGTAGTTTCATAACTTTTACCTCGCTTCTCAAGTATAACACTATCATAAAAGTTGTCAAAAAACGATATGAATTAAGAAGATGTCGGAAAAGTGATATAAATTTAGCAATATTGTCTGAATAGTGAATAGTTCTTATCGAAAAAGTGATATAAAGAAAGCGTTTTATTTTATAAAATAATATCAGGAATTTGAAACAGGAGGGAAATTATGAAAGATTTAACCCAATTACAAAAAAGAAAAATAAAAAGCAACATTCCTTTATATGTGCTCCTATTTCCTTCAATTATTTTACTTATAATGTTTGCATATATCCCAATGTTAGGACTTGTGATTGCTTTTAAAGATTACTCACCAGCAAATGGAATCTTAAATAGCCCGTGGGCAGGGTTTAAATATTTCACCCAGTTCTTTAATTCAGTTCAATTCGGAACAACGATGATGAACACATTAAAGATTTCAATCTATAGCATTCTCGTTGGATTTCCATTACCAATCCTACTAGCGCTTTTATGTAACCAATTAAGAGCAGGGAAATTCAAAAAGGTATTCCAAGTAACAACCTATCTACCACACTTTATTTCAACAATGGTTATGTGTGGGATTATCATTTTATTCTTATCACCAAATAGTGGGTTGATTGCCAATATCTTTAAGTCTCTAGGATGGACAATGCCAAACTTATTATCAAAACCAGATAGTTTTGCTGGTGTTTATGTTTGGAGTGATGTTTGGCAACATATCGGTTGGGATAGCATCATTTACTTAGCAGCGTTATCAGCCATCGATCCAACGTATTACGAAGCGGCTACAATGGACGGAGCTTCACGTATGCAAAAGATTCTCAACATCGACTTACCATTACTTTTACCTACAGCAATGATTCTATTGATTTTAAGAGCCGGTAGCTTATTGAGTATCGGTTTTGAAAAAGTATTACTATTACAAAATCCATTGAACCTAGCTGGAAGTGAGGTGATTTCGACTTACGTATATAAAGTTGGAATGCAAAACTTCCAATATAGTTACTCTACAGCAATCGGATTATTCAATACTGTAGTCAACTTAATTATTCTATTATCTGTCAATTGGTTTTCTAAACGTTATACCAAAACAGGACTATTTTAAAAGGAGGGTGGTCATAGCATGAAATGGTTTAAAGCTTCAAGAAAATCAAAATCAGATTTGTTTTTTGACGTAGTAATCTACGGTTTTGCAATCTTGTTAATATTATTAATCGTTTACCCATTGTGGTTTGTTGTGATTGCTTCCTTTAGTAATCCTTCTGATGTAGCCAATGGTAAAGTTTGGTTTATTCCACACGAATGGAAATTAGATGGATATCAACGATTAATTGAACAACCACTGTTCTTAAGAAGTTATCTCAACACGATTTTATATACAGTAGTCGGTACATTAATCGCACTACTCATCAACATCCCTGCTGGATACGCATTATCTAGACGAGACCTACTTGGTAAAAAGTGGCTCAGCGTTCTCTACATTGTTCCGATGTTTGTATCAGGTGGATTGATTCCAATCTACTTAACAGTGAAGAGTGTCGGACTTGTCGATACATTCTGGGTAATGGTTGTACCATTTGCAGTATCTTCTTACAACATTATCGTTGCAAGAACATTCTTCAACAACAGCATCCCAGAAGGTATGTGGGAAGCGGCTCAAATTGATGGTTGCGGAACAATTCGTTATTTCTTCAAAATCGTTGTTCCTTTATCAAAAGCCATTATCGCTGTAATTGGTTTATGGACAGCGGTTGGTATTTGGAACTCTTGGTTCAACGCTTTAATTTACTTAACAAAAGAAAATTTGCAACCATTGCAATTAATCTTAAGACGATTGTTAATTAGTAACCAAATGATGCAATCTCAGGCAACAGGGGAACTTGCATCAGACCTTCGGATTAAAGCTGATATGATGAAATACGCAGCAATTGTAATTTCAACAGCTCCGATTATGTTGCTTTATCCATTTGTCCAAAAATATTTCAATCAGGGTGTCATGATTGGCGCACTAAAAGAATAGGAGAGATATTATGAAAATCAACAAAATGAAATATTTGTTTTTGGCAGCAGCTACACTTACTGGACTAGCAGCTTGCTCAAATTCAACAACTAAGTCAAGTGACGAAAAGTCAGATCAAACAAATTTCAAAATCACAACGGTTCGATGGTCGGACTGGGGTGAAGAGTACCATAAAGGATTTATCGATGATTCTGCCAAAGAAGCAGGCATTGAAATTAGCTGGGATACTTTAGTGGCTTCAGACTGGACAGACAAAAAATCTGTATTAATTGCCAGCGGAGACCTACCAGATGCCTTCTTAGGATCAAACGCATTTAACGACGCTGAAATTGCGCAAAACCAATCTTTATTTATTCCTCTAGAAGATTTAATTAAAGAAAACATGCCAAACCTTACAAAGGCAATGGAACAAGAACCAAAATTAAAAGCGATGATTACATCTCCTGACGGACACATTTACAGTCTTCCTAAGAAATTACCAATGCGTCCAACAGTAGGGAACCAATTATTCATCAATAAAAAATGGCTCGATAATCTAGGATTGAAAGTACCTCAAACTTATGAAGAATTAGTAAAAGTACTACAAGAATTCAAAGATAAAGACGCAAACGGAAACGGGGATGCAACAGACGAAATTCCATTTGGATCAGGTAACTTTGACCCAACATTCTCTTACATCCTTCCATTTAACAACCGTTTAGGTGCAGATAACACTTATGAAATGTCTGTTAAAGATGGTAAACCTGTATATCTTCGTACAGAAGAAAGCTACAAACAAGGGATTGCAGCAATGCATGACGCATACAAGAAAGGCTTAATTGATCCTGAACTTTACACTGAAGATTCATCAATGAGTGCTGCAAAACGTATGGACAAATCAGTATCTAGAGTAGGTGTTTCAAGTGGTTGGACTGCCGATGCTACATTTGGATTACATGCTAGCGAATATGTTCCTTTACCAGCATTAAAAGGTCCTGACGGAAAAGGCTATGTTGCTTCTGACCCAGACCACTACAACTATGGACGTAATGAATTATTAATCACTACAAAAGCGAAGAACCCTGCTAAATTATTACAATGGTTCGACAAATTCTATACTGACGATGCAAGTATCCAAAACTTCTATGGTTCATTTGGAATTGCTACAGAAAAAGATGGCGACAAATATAAAGTATTACCTCCAAAAGACGGTAAATCTGCCGATGAATATGCTTGGATTCACTCTCTACGTGACTTCGGACCTAAATACGTGAGCGATAACATCAACAGCCGCGTAGAAATTGACCAAACTCAAGGTGATGGTTTGAAATTGAAGATGGACCAAGAATTAAAACAATTTGCTTTACCAGCTTACCCTAATGTAATCTATTCTCAAGAAGAACTTAACAAATTAGCTTCTCTATACGTAAGTATTAATTCTTACGTTAAACAACAAGCTTCTAAATGGGTAGTTGATGGCGGAATTGAAGAAGAATGGGATTCTTACTTAGCAAATCTTAAAAATATGGGATTGGATGAATTCATCAAGATTCAACAAGACGCATATGACCGTTATCAAAAAGAAGTTAAATAATCACATTTTAACAAATACCCTAACTGAAACGTTTAAAATACAATGAGTAGAGGGAGCGAGATGAAGAAAAATCTTTCTCGCTTCCTTTTTCTCATATAGGTACGGTGATTTCATTGCAAAAACTATTTCGAATTGATGGGCCACTTGTTAGAGGACTAACGCTCATCACCAACGTGATTCTATTAAATACATTATTTATCATTACGAGCATTCCTCTTGTGACAATGGGGGCTTCTGTGACTGCTCTCAATACGATGTTGCATCGGATTTTAAAGGGCGATGATAGCGATGTTGTCTATCATTATTTTCGTATTTTTAAATCCAACTTTAAGCAAGCCACTGTCATTTGGGCTGCTCTTGTGGTGCTTTCGGTTCTATTATTTTTGAACTACAGTATTTTTTCGAATACAAACTTTTTGAATGGATATGGATTGTTACTTCTTGCGCCATTTGGAATGCTTGCGATACTGGGAGTTGTTATCCTTTTACCGTATGTTGGATTATTTGAAAATAGTTTAAAAGCCAGTGTTATCAATAGCTTTTTCGTTTGTATTTTAGATCCGTTACGTGCAATTCTATTGATTCTATTTAACTGCGCAGTAGTGTTCATGAGTGTGAATACGCCAGAGAGATTATTGACGGCGATTTACGTTTTCACTTTTGGTGGCTTTGCGCTCTGGGCATTGTTAAATGTAAAAGTAACGAGTAAAATGTTTGAGAAGGCATATAAATTAAGCAATGGAGGTACGCAAGATGAAAATTTTTAAAGGAGATTTTTATCGTATCAGCGTTCTAACGGATAAACTCATTCGTTTAGAATATTCAAAAAATGGTCAGTTCGAAGATAGACAGACGCAATTAATCCAAAACAGAGACTTTGGTGAAGTAGAGTTAGAAGCAACAGAAACACCAGAGCTATTAGATATTAATACGAAGTTCTTCCGTTTGCGTTATAACAAAGGCGAATTCAATAATCAAAATCTATTTATTGAATTAAAAGGTCAATTCGCTATTTACGGAAGCCGATGGTACTTTGGTGAACCAATCGAAACCTTAAAAGGAACGACTCGTACCCTTGACCAAGTGGACGGGGAAACAGAACTCGAAGACGGGATTATTAGTAAGAGTGGTTATGCCGTTTTAGATGATTCGAATGGATTTATCAGTGACGAAAAAGAAGGCTTTATTAAAAAAGAAAGTGAAGTGGATCTTTACTTCTTTGCTTACGGCCATGACTATAGAGGGGCCATAAGAGACTTCTATCATCTAACAGGCGCAACTCCATTATTACCACGTTATGCCTTAGGAAACTGGTGGAGCCGTTATTGGCCTTATACTGCTGATGAGTATTTAAATCTTGTTGAACGTTTCGAAGATGAGCAAGTACCACTTGCGGTGGGCGTGGTAGATATGGATTGGCATATCACGAAGATTCCAGAACGCTTTGGTAGTGGGTGGACAGGCTATTCTTGGAACCGAGAACTCATTCCAGAACCAGAAAAATTATTGAAGAAACTGCATGATAAGAAATTAAAACTATCTCTGAATGTCCATCCAGCCGATGGTATTCGAGCGTATGAAGATGCGTACCCAGCAGTAGCCAAACGTCTAAGATTAGATGCAGCAAGCGAAGAACCTGCGATTTTTGATATTGCAGATCCACGCTTTAGAGAATCTTACTTTAAAGATGTGCATTATCCATTAGAAGAACAAGGCGTTGATTTCTGGTGGATTGATTGGCAACAAGGAACGCAAGGGGTACAAGATCCATTGTGGCTATTGAACCACTATCATTTTGTCGATAATTGTAAGAGAGAAGATGGCGGATTAATCTTGTCTCGTTATGCAGGACCTGGAAGCCACCGTTATCCAGTTGGATTTTCTGGAGACACCATTGTGACTTGGGAGTCCCTTCAATTCCAACCTTATTTCACATCGACAGCTTCTAATATTGGCTATAGCTGGTGGAGTCATGATATTGGTGGACATATGCGCGGTTATTATGATGAAGAATTACAAATTCGCTGGTTACAATATGGCGTATTTAGTCCAATTACACGACTTCATAGTTCGCGAAGTCCATTTAACAGTAAGGAGCCATGGTTCTTTACGAAGAATACAGCAGAAATTATGAAGCATTATTTACGTCTAAGACACCAATTGCTTCCATATCTTTACACGATGAATGTAGCAACGCACGAAGAGGGAGCACCTCTTGTGAGTCCGATGTATTATTTCTATCCAGAAAATGAAGAAAGTTACCATGTGCCAAATCAATACTTCTTCGGTAGCGAGTTAATGGTCGCTCCAATCACAGAACCGATGAACAAGGATTACCAAACGGCTAAAGTTCAAGTATGGTTCCCTGAAGGAAAATGGTACGACTTCTTCACTGGAAGAGAGTATGCAGGAGAAGTAGTGCTTGATATTTATCGAGATATCGAATCGATTCCTGTATTTGCTAAAGAAGGAGCGATTGTTCCGCTAGATGGTTCTGGTGTGAAGATGGGGGCAGATTTACCTGAAGTGATCGATTGGTATGTATTCCCGGGAACTCATCATTCATTTGATATGGTGGAAGACTTAGATGGAGCTCGTTGTGTAACGACATTATCTGTTGATTGGAAGTTAGGAGCCATTCAGTTATCTGTCGAAGGGGAAACGGACATCCTTCCAGAAAACCGAATTCACCGTGTTCATGTTCAAGGAAGCCATGCAGCTGTCGTTGAATTGGAAAATAAAAATGCGACGGTTGAGTTTGCAGTGGGTGAGAAACAAACGGTCAATCGAAACGAAGCGTTCTTCCAAGTACTTAAGAATGCGAACCTTCCATACGTAACGAAAGATTACTTATATCGTCGATTAGTGGGTGCTAAAAATGCGAATGAAATCATGAATATCTTACATCATGAAGACGATGAATTAAGAGGACGATTGCTAGAAATCTTATTTATAAGTGAACCATAACAAAAAACGGATACTTCCAATAGGAGGTATCCGTTTCTCTATGTTCAAAAAAACACTGCATCCATTCGTTGAATACAGTGCTAAATCGATTAATCCACTTTATAATACATCATTGCTTTAATTGTTTTACCATCTGTTACGGTTTGAGCACCATAAATACGGTCTTTAGAGATGTCAGATTGGTCTTTGTCACCAGACATGACGCCATAAGTGAGTTCTACATTTTTAGGAATGAAGGAGAAGACTGCGCCACCCACAAATGTATTTTCATTCCCTTCTGGAACCATAATCCAGTTAAGGAGACCTTCTTGGTATTGTTGTTCGGTAATACCGACCTTGAATTTTCTACCTCCAGAAGTAATGTTTCCATCTTTATCGATATGGAATTCCCATCCTGCAGAGTTTCTCCATGTTCCTGCTACGCTTCGGAAATCTCCTTGTTTTATCGCTTGGATATCCATAGAAGATGGAGCAGGAGCTTCTGCTGGAACCGCCACTTTTTCAGTGGAAACTGTCTTTGGAACTGGAGCTGTTACTTTTTGTTGCTCAGCAGTCGTTGTAACAATTGTCGTTGGAGCTTCTGTTGTACTCGTCGTTGTTTGTTTTGTCGTTGTAGTACTTTGAGTAGTAGTTGTAGGAGCTTGAGTTGTCGTTGTCTCTTGTTTCTTTTGGAAGAATGAACAGCCACCTAAAGTAAGTGCGACTAGAATCATTGCTATAGATTTTTTCATAGAAATTCCTCCTTTTCAATTCTATTATACTACTAATAAAGATAAATATGTATCATTTTTTAGTAGCTGTTCCTTTGACAAGGAGATTTTTTAATGGTATTTTGAAGATAGTAAATCGGTAGGTGAGACTACCATGGAGATACGGATGACTACCGCAAAATAGTGGAGACACTATTCGTTGGTTAGCAGTCGCTGTCGTGAAGGCGGAGACTAATGTCATTTCATCGCTCCATGATGTTAAAGCTTGAACGAAAAAATGAGAATTGTTTATTTGGTAAGCATCTTGTCGCGTTTAAGCTTCGACAAGATGTTTTTTCATTTGCCCAAAATTTTTAGAAAGAGGTGATCATATGCCTGAACCGGAGAGTCAAACGAAACAAATCAATGAGCGAAGGGAAGAGTGCGATGATCACCCGGAACTTCGCCTAATCTAAAAAAGAGGTGAAGTCTATGAAAACAGCAAAAGAAAGAATCGATTTAGCATTGATGAATCCAATGGCAGAGGTTCTAGAAGCATTAGGAACATCTGTAAAAGGATTAAATGAAGAACAAGTAGAAACTCTTCGTGAAACCTATGGAGAAAACAAAATTACAAAGGCTAAAGAAGATCCAATTTGGAAAAAGATTTACGAATCGATTATCAATCCATTTACGGTTATCTTATTAGTCATTGCGGTTGTCTCATTATTCACGAATGTGATTCTAGCAAAACCTGGTGAAGCCGACCCAACGACTTCCATCATTATTGTGGTACTTGTGATTGTGTCAGGAGCCATTCGTTTTGTTCAAGAAATGAAGAGTGACGAAGCAGCAAGTAACTTATCGAATTTAATTGTCAATACAGCAACGGTTATTCGAGGCGGCGAGCAGATGGAAGTTCCAATTGAAGATCTTGTTGTTGGAGATATTATTAAATTAAGTGCTGGAGACATGTTGCCAGCAGACGCATTATTATTAGAAACACGTGACTTCTTTATTCAACAATCCAGCTTGACTGGTGAAAGTGAATCCATTGAGAAAAAATCAATCTGGGTTCCAGATGAAGATGAAAAGAAAAAACAAGCACTTGAGAGCGAACGCTTTGTATTTATGGGCTCAAACGTGGTCAGCGGTAGTGCCTTAGCCGTTATTTTAGTAACAGGTAACGATACGATGATTGGACGTATCGAAAAAACATTGAATACATTTGAAGAACAAACTAGTTTTGAGAAAGAAATGAATAAAATCTCATGGCTATTGATTCGATTGATGCTTGTGTTGGTACC